>CBINIO010000445.1:0-3942 GCA_966250725.1 uncultured Chitinophaga sp. | reverse complement strand
CCGTAGTTTTCAAAGAAACTATCAGTGATCTGGTATTGGAATGTGTGCACTCCGGGCGTCAGACCTACAAAAGCTATGTCGAATTCGCGGAGTTGCTTCATATCAAAAACCTCACTTTTAGAGGGATGCAAAGGTAATCAAATATTTCCAAAAGCAAAAATTTCCTACTTTTGCTGATACTCATACCAATTTTATATATAAAAATTTATAAAAATATCAGATATTTAGGGATAGATACTTCCGTCAAAATTAATAACTTCACACAGTACTCGGATAATTTTGTTGTGTAATGCCTTATGGAATCCTATAAAGCCCCCTATTCCCCAGATGATATGGCACCTAAAGGTAGAATAGGCCGGACTAAAAAACGCGCGCTGAAGACCACTCCCATACCCCCGGGTGGACTGCCGGACATTTTTGCCCTGCCCATTTCCGTGTATCTGCAGAATACCAACGCGGGCGTGCTCGTTTCAGATGAAAAACACCGTTTTATCTGGGGCAACGACGTGTTCATGGGATATAACACCTTCCCTTATACCGGTAACATCATCAATCTCGCCTTTCAGCCCTTTATAGAACATATTGCGCCGCTGACCACCGATCCGGCAGGTTTTGAATTGAAAATGAAGGAGTTAAGGAAGAAGAAAAAACCTTTCTTCGGCTGGGAGCTTTGTTTTAAAAGCGGGCATATCCGCGAGGTGAGCTATATCCCGGTGTTCGACAAAGACCGCTTTGCCGGCAGCATCTGGCAGATCGTGGACGTTACCCGGCACCGGCAGTGGCAGGAAGAGCTGAAACGCGCGGACGAAAAGTACCGCGTCATCCTCGACAACCTCAACGCCGCGCTTTGCGAAACCGATCTCGAAGGCAATATCACCAAGGTGTACGAGAGCTTCTGCCGCATGTCGGGCTACACCGAGGAAGAGCTGATCGGCCGCAACATCACCGACGTGTTCGTACCCGAAGAGAACCGCGAGTACGCCCGCAACCTGCGCCGCTACCGCGTGGAAAAGAAGCTTGCCCTGCTGTACGATATGGAGATCGTGCTGAAAGACGGCTCCCGCAAATGGGTGCTCGCCAGCTCCGGCAATATTTACGACCGCGAAGGAAACGCCGTCGGCGGCGTGGGCATCCATATGGACATCACCCCGCAAAAGAACCTCCAGAAAGAGCTGGAAGCCGCCAAACAGGCCGCGGAAGAGGCGCAGCGTACGCAAAAGGAGTTCCTCGCCAATATGAGCCACGAGATCCGCACGCCGCTCAACGCCATCATCGGCATGGCGCACCTGCTCGACGAAACCGCGCTCAACGACGAACAAAAAGAATACATCAAGATACTCAAACATTCCTCCGGCATCCTGCACGGCCTGATCACGGACATACTCGACATCTCCAAGATCGAGGCCGGCAAGCAGGAAGTGCATCCCCGCGAGTTCGACCTGCGCGACCTTATCCATAGCATGAAGCACACCTTCCAGCTGAAGCTGGCGCAAAGGCCGGTGCAGGTGACCGTGGAGCTGGACAAAAGGATCGATTCCCTGCTGATAGGCTACGATATGATCCTGAACCAGATATTGATGAACCTGCTGGGGAACGCAGAAAAATTCACCAAAGAAGGTGAAATCGCAATAAAGGTTTACCTTGAGAACATACAGGGCAACGCGCTCTGGATCAGGTTCATGGTTTGCGATACCGGCATCGGTCTTCAAAAGGACAAGCTCGAGCTGATCTTCCAGAATTACAAGCAGGCGGAGAAAGACATCCGCGAACGGTATGGCGGCACGGGCCTTGGCCTCGCCATCGCCAAGCAGCTGGTGGAATTGCAGGGCGGGCACATCGCAGTGGAAGAAGGCCCGGATTACAGCACCTGCTTCAGCTTCACGCTGCCCTTCATCGACACCCGGAAAGCCGTGAACCCGGATGCCGAGCACGATATGGAAAACAAGTACGCGAGGATCAATTTCGGCGAGGCGAAAGTGCTGGTGATAGAGGACAACCCGATGAACCTCAAGTACATCATCAGCCTGCTGGAAAAATACCGGATCAATTACCAGCTGGCGACCAACGGCCCCGATGCGCTGTATTTCCTCGAATCCAGGCAATACGACCTGGTGCTGATGGACATCCGCATACCGGGCATGGACGGCTTCGAGCTGGCGCGAAAGATCAGGGAAGACGAAAGCCGGCCCAACGTAGCCACCCCGGTGATCGCCACCACGGCGGCTGCCATGCCCAGCACCGTATCGCTGGCGCGCAGCATCGGCATTACGGACATCCTTACCAAACCCTATACGCCTGACCAGCTGTTGCAGGTGCTGAACAAATACCTCAACGAAGACGAAACAGAAATCATTATGGAAGTGCAAAATATAAGCGGTTACGAATTCCACCCGGCGCTCGACGTCAGGTACCTCAACACTCTCTATGAAAGCAATATCGGGTATGCGATCGACCTGTTCGAGATATTCGTGATGACCATCAGGGAGGAAATGGGCAAGCTGGAAAAAGTGGCGCAGGAAAAAGACTGGGAAAAGCTCAAATTCCAGGTACACAAGATCAAACCTAACTTTTCCATGGTAGGGCTCACCTGGGTAACGGGGAAAATGGAAGCCCTCGAAGGCATACTGCGCAAAGCAGAAGAGCTGGACGTGATACCCGGCATGCTGGAAGAGATCACCACGGAAGTGAACAACCTTTATCCAACCATCGAATCAGAATTACAAAAGATGTACGCGTTCGTGAAGGACCACGAAAATTCCTAATTGTATTGCTGTAACACGTCTTTCACATCATTATAGTAATTCCCTCCGAAAAGATTGAGGTGCACCAGCAGGGGGTATAGCTGGCAAAGACCTAAACGCTGCTGCCAGCCCGGCTCCAGCGGGCGGATGGCCTGGTAGGTGTAATAGAATCTTGTGTCGAAGCCGCCGAAAAGGCGCGTCATCGCAAGGTCCATTTCGCGGTGGCCGTAGTATACCGCGGGATCGAAGATCATGGCTTTGCCGTTATTGCCTACCAGGAAGTTGCCGCTCCACAGATCGCCGTGCAGCAAAGCCGGCGGCTCGTCGGGGAACAGCTGGGGCAGCCGCCTGCAAAGGTTTTCCAGCTGCTGCGTCATCGCCTGGTCTATCCGGTAATTGTCAAACGCCATCTTTATGAGCGGCATCAGCCGGTTGAACGCGTAGAACACGGGCCAGCTGGAATAAGGCGTATTGTATTGTTTCAGCGAACCGATATAGTTCGCGGCATTCAGGCCGAAAAAAGGTTTCGTATGCTCGTGCATGCGCGCCACCGATGCCGCGAAGCTCTCCCAGAAATCCGCCGCCGCAGTGCCTTTTTCCACGAACTCCAGCAGCAGGAACGCACGGTTGCCCGCGGCGCCGTAACACAAGGGCGCCGGTACGGCGATCACGTTCGCGGCGCGCAGCTCTTCCAGTCCCGCCAGCTCTTTTTCGAACATGTCGGGGTACTTGCGCGCATCGTTCATTTTCAGGAAAAAACGCCCTCCGGTAGTGTCGAGCAGGAAAGTTTCGTTGATATCCCCGCCATGTATCCGCTCTGCGTGATTTATCTGTATTTTCACCGATAATTGACGGGATAGGGTCGTGTTGAGTTCCCGTTTGGTCATTTCATCAATCATAGTCCTTCAGCTTAAATGGAAACAAGGGTCCGGCCGGTAAAACATTTTATTTCAATTGCCATCAGCATTGCGGGTATTCTTCTGCTGACCTGGATAACTGCCGCGGATGGGTGGTTGGCGGAACTCTATTTTCATAGGTGGTACGAATTTATCAGTCCGTTGTTAAGAAATTTTTTTGGTAGGGTGCCTTTTAGCATCGGCGATGTAATATACAGCGTCTGGCTGGTAATCGGTATAATTTTTTTGTTAAGAATTGCGTGGGTGCTGGTCCGCGGGCGGTGGAAAGAATTGGCTCTCATGCT
>CBINIO010000444.1:0-3957 GCA_966250725.1 uncultured Chitinophaga sp. | reverse complement strand
AAAGCGTCACAAGGAAAGAAAGTGTAACAATAAAAAAGGAATTGGGTCATTTACCGCCTGGTAAACAGCAGTTTAAAGAAATAGTTAGTTAAGAATTATTTTTTTGCTTAATATTATAACTGCTAAATCGTTTTTGAAGGGAGTAGTAGTAAATTAACACGAATTGAATTAACGTAGGTGCTGATATGTAACACAATAATTTGATTTTTGTTAAAAGGTTGTAAAAAACTTTGTTGCAACATTGATAATACGATATTTCTTTCTATTTTTGTTTTAGAAATTTAAAAGCTCTGTGACAGTCGTAACACTTATCTAATAGCTTGCCATTAAAGGATAAAAGTTATAACAATAGCAGTAGCGATAAAGACATTCTCGAATTCAACTTTTTTGGGGTTAACAAACAATGGATGAAAGGCCGGCTCTTGATTCTTCTCGGGCTGGCTCTTTTTTTTTAAGCACAATTTAAGCCCCGTACTTACCTCTTCTTTCTTTTCCCTTTGTTTTTATTCTTAACTTGTCCCGTTTTTAGACTAGACTATTCACCGGGCACGCGTTATATTTGTGCTCCTGATTTAAAGCGCACATGTTAAAGAAGTTATTCTCGAATAATGAGGACAAGGCAGAGATGTCGTTTTTTGATCACCTGGAAGAGCTCAGGTGGCATTTGGTGCGCTCCGCGGCGGCCATTGTGATATTGAGTATTTTCGGTTTTGTATTCACCGACTGGATACTGACCAACGTGATCTTCGGGCCCACGCAGGCCTCGTTCCCAACGTATCAATGGTTATGTTCCGCCAGCCACGCGCTCGGGCTGGGCGACAAGATGTGCGTTACACCGCCGCATATACAGTTCCAGAACACCAAGATGGCCGGGCAGATCACCCTGCAATTCAAGCTGGCGTTCATTCTCGGCATCATCTGCGCATTCCCGTACATCTGCTGGGAATTCTGGCGCTTCGTGCGCCCCGCGCTGAAGGACAACGAGGCCAAAGGCTCCAAGGGCGTGATCTTCTGGGTAAGCCTGCAGTTCCTGATGGGCATCGCTTTCAGCTATTTCCTGATCGCGCCTTTCATGATCAACTTTCTCGCCAGCTATACCGTGTCCGACGTGATCAAGAACGACTTCTTCATCGACGATTATTTCGCGCTGATGACGCAGATCATCCTCGGTATGGGCGCGCTGTTCGAAATGCCCATCCTCGTGTATTTCCTCACCAAGCTGGGCCTGCTTACGCCGGACTTCATGCGCAGCTACCGCCGTCACGCCGTGGTGGTGATATTGATCCTCGCGGCCGTGATCACCCCGCCCGACATTTTAGACCAATTGCTGGTTTTCGTACCTTTATACCTGCTGTATGAAGTGAGCATCGCGATCTCCGCCCGCACTTACAAAAAGATGGAAAAAGAAGAAAAGGTGGAGGAGTGGAGCTGATAACAGCAGCCAGGCATGAACAAATAAAAAAGCAGCTTATGGAACAAGTGACATTTAATCTCGAAATGCCCGTTGCGATCGGTTCAGACCATGCCGGGTTCGAATATAAGGAGGAAGTGATCTCCTACCTCGAAGGAAAAGGCGTGCAGGTGCAGGATTTCGGCACGCATTCGCTGGACTCGGTGGATTATCCCGACTTTGCGCATCCCGTGGCCGGCGCCGTGGAAGCGGGCAGCCATGCCTTTGGCATCCTGATCTGCGGCAGCGCGAACGGGGTGGCCATCACCGCCAACAAACACCAGGGCATCCGCGCCGCCATCTGCTGGGGCGACGAGCTGGCCCGCCTGGCCCGCAGCCACAACAACGCCAATGTGCTTTGCATCCCCGCCCGGTTCGTAGACCATGCCACCGCTAAGGAAATGGTGGACATTTTTGTGGAAACGCCCTTCGAAGGCGGCCGCCACGAGAACAGGGTGAAAAAGATCGCCTGCGCATAAACGAAGATATTTTTACGGAAAAGGCTGTTTCGGCGCACCGGGGCAGCCTTTTTTGTACGCCCCGCTTTTGATAAGCGGTAATGGCTGCAACAACTGTAAACCTTAACTTAGCCATAAACGCAACCCATGAGAAAACTCCCGCTCCTGGCCCCCCTGCTGGCCGTAGGGACCATCGCCTGCGCGCAGGCGCCCAAAGCGCCCGCCAAACCGGCGGCTTCCAGCCCCTATGCAAAAGGCATCACCGCTGACGGTCTCAAAAAACATCTTTACATCATCGCCAGCGATGAGATGGAAGGCCGCGAGACCGGTACGCCCGGTCAATACAAAGCCGCGAAATACATTGCGGAACAGTTCCAGCGCGCAGGCCTGCAGCCCGGCGCCAACGGCAAGTGGGAACAGCCTTTCAGCCTTTACCAGGATACGCTTGTGAGCAGCGCCATTTCCGTCGGCGGTAAAACCTACCAGTTCGGCAACGGCTTTTATGCGGCGCTTCGCGAAACGGTGAACCAGCAGCTGGGAGAAACGCAGGCGGTGTTCGCCGGCTACGGCATTATACACGAGAACTACGACAACTATAAAGGGCTTGACCTGAACGGCAAGATCGCCGTGGTTGCAAACGGCACGATCATGAGCGCGGACGGCAAGCAGCAAAATTCCAGGCAGCCGGACTTCCTCACGGGAGGAGCGCTGAAACACAAGCTGCGCATGGCCGCCAACAAAGGCGCGAAAGCCGTGTTCGTCGTGTCCGACCGGGTGCCTTCCATGAGCCGCGCCGGCAGCAGGCTGCGCCGCACGGGCTTGTATTTCCGGGAAATGACCACCATGGAATTCGTCCCCAACGTCTATTACATTTCGCCCGGAATGGCCACGGCCATACTGGGCAAACCCTGGGAGGAGCTGGAAACAAATCTCAAGGCCGGGAAACAGGAGGCGGCCGCCGGGAAGATCGGCTCGCTGGCTTTTGAAAAAGGAACGCACGAGATCAAGTCCAGCAACGTGCTGGGCATTCTTCCCGGAACGGATAAAAAAGACGAATACCTGTTTATCACCGCGCACTACGACCACGTGGGCGTGATCGACGGGAAAGTGTACAACGGCGCGGACGACGACGGATCGGGCACCGTGTCCGTGATCGCGATGGCTGAAGCGTTCATGAAAGCCAAAAAAGAAGGCAGGGGGCCGCGCCGCAGCATCGTGTTCATGACCGTTGCGGGCGAGGAAAAAGGCCTGCTCGGCTCCCGTTATTATACGAACAATCCCATCTACCCGCTCAGCGAAACCGTGGCCGACCTCAACATCGACATGATCGGCCGCATCGACGCGGACCATAAGGACGACAGCAATTACGTGTACATCATCGGCGACGACAAGCTCAGCTCGGACATGCGGCCCATCAGCGAAGCCGCCAACGAGCAAACCGGTCTCGACCTGGATTACCGCTACAACGATCCCAACGATCCCAACCGCTTTTATTACCGCTCCGACCATTACATGTTCGCGCAGCATAAAATTCCCATCATCTTTTATTTCAACGGCGTACACGAGGACTATCACGGCGCGGGCGACGAGCCGCACAAGATCAGCTACGGGCTGCTGGCGAAACGCGCGCAGCTGGTGTTTCACACCGCCTGGAGCATTGCCAACCGCGACGAGCGGCCGAAAGTAGACAGGAACGAAAAATAAAGACATGCGAAAAGAGGCTGCAAAGCCTCTTTTTTTATGCGGCGGATGCCGAACCGGATTTCGCAGTCCGCCGCTCAAATCGTACTTTTACAGCCTGCAAAAAATCCATTGATGAACGCAAACTATTTAGACGATCTGAACGAGCGGCAGCGGGAAGCCGTAACCACCCTGCAGGGACCATTGATGATCATTGCGGGCGCGGGTTCGGGCAAAACGAAGGTACTCACGACCAGGATCGCCCACCTCATGCGCAACGGGGTGGACGCTTTTAATATATTGGCGCTCACCTTTACCAACAAGGCGGCGAAGGAAATGAAGGAAAGGGTGGAAAAGATACTCGGCGGT
>CBINIO010000443.1:0-3958 GCA_966250725.1 uncultured Chitinophaga sp. | reverse complement strand
TTCCCCCAGGTGAGTATCGGGACCCTCCCGCGTACACTTCTATATAAACCGCGCATAATTTTTTTAGCCGTATGTCGTATTCGCAACAGGAACTCGAAGCATTATTGCAGAACGATGGATTTGTACGCTGGGTATTGCAGCCCGATGCGGAAGGCCATGCCTACTGGGAAAGCTGGATGGGCGAACATCCCGACCGGCGTATGCTGGTAGAGCGTTCCCGCGAGGTGATCAGGCTGATACACGAGTCGGAGCACGACACTTTCAGCAGCAGCGACCTGGCGGGGCAGATATGGAACGACATGCAGGAGGAGCTGCGGCCGCGCATACCCTGGTACCGCCGTTACGCAGCGGCAGCCGCTATTATCGTGCTGCTGGGCGTTGGCGGCAGCGCCTGGTACTGGATGAACCGGCCGCAAACCAGCACTATCGTGAACGAGAACGGCATCCTGATGGCGCGCACCGGTCATGCGGAAATATCCGTCAGGAACACGGGCGGCGCGCTCAGAACGGTCTACCTGGTAGACGGTTCGCGCATCACCCTCAGCCCCGGCGCCTCGCTCAGGTATCACAGCCTGCTGGGCAAACGCAAGCGCGACGTAACGCTGGAAGGTGAAGCCTTTTTCGAGATCGCGCCGGACGCGGCCAGGCCGTTCCTGGTGCATAGCCGCGGCATCGTGACCAAAGTATTGGGCACGAGCTTCCGGATCGCGGCGCAGGAAGACGTGGTGGTGTCCGTACGCTCGGGGAAAGTGGCCGTAATGCGGCATGAAGAAGATACACAGGAAAAGACCTGCATCCTCGGAATGAACGAGCAGGCCATCTATAACGCGCGCCGCAACAGGCTGGAAAAGACGGCAGGCGCTTCGCCCGCGCTGCTGGCGAACCCCGCCCCGGCATGGGAAACGATGTATTTCGACGAGGCCGGCCTGGACAAGATCATCGGCGCGCTGACGCGCACGTACGGCGTCGAATTCCGGTACGACCGGGAAAAATTCTCCAAATGCAAGATCACGATCGCCCTGGACGAGGGATCGATGTACGATAAATTAGACATATTGAGCAAAGTGCTGAGCGCAACGTATGAAGTAGAAGACGATGTTGTGCGGATCAGCGGCCCTGGATGTGGAAATGCTGCCGTCCTTTAGTTCGGGAATTTACTGTCAACCAAAATAGTATGCGTATGAATACCATCTTTACAAAGATGCGGGTAGCGCTGTTGATGTCCTTGCTATGTCTTGCTGCAAATGTATTTGCTTATGCGGACGTGCGTTACCCTTCGGGGGTGCTGGACAAAAAGATATCGCTGTCCATGTCCAACAAAGGCCTGAAAAACGTATTGACAAAAATTGAGCAGGCCGCCTCCGTCAAGTTTGCTTACGCCACGCAAACTATTCCTCTTAACAACAAAGTGAGCATAGACGTAAAAGACCAGCGCCTCGGCGACGTGCTGGAAGTTTTGCTTTCCCCTTACAATGTCAGCTACGAAGCCGTCGGCAACCAGATCATCATACAAAAGGACGGCATGAAAGTGGTGATCGACGCCCGCGAGGTAGCACCCGCCGCTTTCAAAAAAGTGACCGGCGCCGTTAAAGCGGCGGACGGCACCGCCATTCCCGGTGTGACCGTTACCGTAAAAGGCACCGCCAAAGGGGCGGTTACCAACGCGGAGGGACGTTTTGAGCTGGAAGCCGACGAAGGCGCCACGCTCGTGTTCACCGCTATCGGTTTTGCCACGCAGGAAGTAGTGGTGGGCAGCGGCAGCGTGTACGACGTCACCCTGCAGGAATCGCAGAAAGAGCTTTCCGAAGTGGTGGTAACGGCACTGGGTGTACGAAAAGAAAAACGCGCGCTTGGTTTTTCCGTAACCGAAGTAAAAGGTTCCGAGCTGGCGCAAACGAACGAGGTGAACCCGATCAACGCCCTGCAAGGCAAAGCCGCGGGCATCAATATCGACCAGGGTTCGGGCGGCCTCTTTGGCAACTCGCGCATCCTGATACGCGGCAACTCCACGCTGAGCACCAACAACCAGCCCATCTTCGTGATAGACGGGGTGATCATGGACAACGATGCGTTTGACGGCAAGGGCCGCGACTTTGGCAACGACCTGAAGAACCTGAACATGGAAGAGTTCGAAAGCGTGTCCATATTAAAAGGTTCCGCCGCCGCGGCCTTGTACGGCACCCGCGCCATCAACGGGGTGGTGCTTATCACCACGAAAAAAGGACGCACTCAAAAAGGCTGGGGCGTATCCGTTTCACAATCCGTTACCATGCAGCAGCCTTATGCCGGGCCCGACTTCCAGAACGAATATGGCGGCGGCTCCGTTGGCGCGTTCTTTACCGACACGCGCGATCCCGGCTATGCTGCGAACCAGAACTGGGAAACAAAAGTATTCCCCACCAACTCCAGCGGCGAGCCGTACATCGATCCGCAGAAGAACCGCGAGCTGGAGAACTGGGGCCCGCGCTTCGCCAACCAGCGCGTGCTCAACTACGACGGCACCTGGACGGAATATAAAGCGGCGCCCAATAACTACCTGGACGCTTTCCAGACAGGCACCAGCTTCCTCACCAATGTGGCGGTAGACGGCGCAACGGATAAATCCACCTTCCGGCTGTCCTATTCCCGCAACGACGCCGAAGGCATCAATCTGCGCAACAAGATGATGAAGAACGCTTTCTCGCTGCGCGCCACCCACAACCTCACCAGCTTCATCACCCTCGACGCGGGGGCCGATTATACCGCACTGGAAGGCGAAAACCCGCCGCAGCTGGGGCTGAACAACTTCATCTGGATATTCCCGCGCAACTACGATACCCGCTACTGGATGCAGCGGAGCAAATACACCAGCCAGCTTGGCGGCGTACCGAAAGTATACGACGCGAACGAGACCAACGTGGTGCCCGGCGCGGATTACTGGTTCCGCATCTTCGAAAATAATTACCTGCAGGACGAACAGATGTTCCGAGGCAGGCTAACGGTCACGGCTACACTTAATTCCTGGCTGAGGATGCAGCTGGAAGGGAACTTCAGCAACATCGCGGTAAAGAACGAAACAAAGGAGCTGGGGCAGGGGTACAACTTCACGGGGGCGGACAATACCTCCGGCGGCTTTTATTCCCTCGGCCATTCCCTCAAAAGGGCCTACTTCCTGAAATGGATGGGGCTGGTGACCAAACAGCTGTCCAAAGACCTTTCGCTGAACGGCTATATCGGCGGCGAAACGCAGCGGTACAAACAGACTTTCAACCTTTCGCAGACAGACGGCGGCCTGGTGTTCCCCGCCAACTACTTCCTGCAGAACTCGCAAAAACCGCAGATCTCCAACGGCGGCACGCGCACGCAAAAAACGATCAATTCCGTGTACGCGAGCGCCGACCTGGCTTATAAAGACCGGCTCTTCCTGCAGGCCACCTGGCGCGGCGACTGGTCGTCCGCCCTTACTTACACGGACGGTACCGGCAACAACTTCTACAATTACCCCGCCGTGAGCCTTTCGTGGATATTCACCGAATCGCTCAAGCTCCCGGAATTCATGTCGTTCGGCAAGCTGCGCGGCAACATCGCATGGCTGGGCGGCGACCTCGATCCTTTCCTCATCAACCCCGGCTTCAAGCTGAGAGGTTTTACGCAGGCGCTTAACGGCAACATCCCGATGCTCACCTTCGTGGACGAGAACGGGCAGAGCTTCGTTGTGGACAAAAACATCAAACCGCTGCGCAAACGCGCCATGGAAGCGGGCGTCGACCTGCGTTTCTTTAACGACCGCTTTGGCATCGACGCGACCGTTTACCGCGACAACACCTTCAACCAGGGCATCAACATCCCGGCGGCAGCCGAATCCGGCGACATCCACACCGAAAAAGGCCTGGCGCGCCAGGTCGACCGGCTGCTGTCGTCGCCGCGCCTGGAAAACGGCATGCGGGCGTTCTTCTCCGACATGCTGGTGTTCGACGGG
>CBINIO010000442.1:0-3971 GCA_966250725.1 uncultured Chitinophaga sp. | reverse complement strand
AGTGTCGTTACTTAAAATTAACCCTAACTGTCAGATTAAATCGTAGCTATTTCATCTCATGCTCCCAGGTGTTAACACCTTCTCTTCATTTGTTCGGAACGTGCGCGGGTGTTAACACCTTCCCGTTCATTTGTTCGGAACATGCGCAGGTGTTAACACCTTCCCATTCATTTGTTTGGAACATGCGCAGGTGTTAACACCTTCCCATTCATTTGTTCGGAACATGCGCAGGTGTTAACACCTCCCCATTCATTCGTTCAGAACATACGCAGGTGTTAACACCTCCTCATTCATTCGTTCAGAACATACGCAGGTGTTAACACCTCCCCATTCATTCGTTCAAAATATACGCAGGTGTTAACACCTCCATTCATTTCACCCCCAAAAAGTTCCCAACTACCCCCATAACACCTCCTCTCTCGACGCAACCCCATCACACCCCCTGTTAACCTTATCGCTACAATTCACACATTAAACACATATAAAACCACACACTTGCATTTAATTCATGTTATAACATAAATAATTGCTTTACAATTCGTTAACACCAGAAATAATTGTCATTTAGGGCAGAATTGGTTAAATTCCTTTAAAATTCTAATCATATGAAACAACGCAAACCCATTTTGTCCGCCATCCTCCTCCTCGGGATAGGCGTGTTGCTGTACGCCTGCAAACCAAGCGACGCAAAACTCCAGAAAGAAGTGAACGACAAGCTGGCTACCGCCGCCCCCGGCGTGATCGCTGAAGTCAAAGGCGGCGTTGCAACCCTCAGCGGCGAAGTGATGGACGATGCCGCCAAAACCACCGCCGAAGACGCCGCAAAAAGCGTAAAAGGCGTCAAATCGGTGGTGAACAACGTCATGCTGACTCCGCCTCCACCACCACCCGTTACCATCAACCCCGACGACATCCTCAAATCCAGCGTGGACTCATCGCTCAACGCAGCAGGCATCACCGGCGTAACCGCCACCATCGCCAACGGCGAAGTAACCCTCACCGGCACCATCAAAAGATCGGACCTCCGCAAAGTGATGCAGGCCGCCAACGAAGCCAAACCCAAGAAAGTGAACAACCAGCTCACGCTGCAATAACATCCATCAATCACCAAAAAATGTACGAACATGGCATTACAGGATAAATACGCGGAACTTGTTCAGGCAGCCAGCAACGGCGGCGTTACCGGCCTGCAGGTAGCCGAGCAGAACGGCGTGCTCTATGTTACCGGCACCGCTCCTTCATCTTCTGTGAAAGACCAGCTGTGGGGCATATACGAAAAGCTGGACCCGGACATGCGCGCCGGCGATCTCGTATTGAATATTTCCCTCGCCGAAGGCGCCGAACAGGAATACGAGATCCAGTCGGGCGACAGCCTCAGCAAGATCGCGAAAAAATACCCGGGCCTCACCTGGCAAAAGATCTACGAAGCAAACAAAGACAAGATCAAAGACCCTGATATGATCCAGCCCGGCTGGAAGATCAGGATACCCTCGGCATAACCTTGTCAGAATTATAAAAACAAACCCCCGGCCGCAATAGCCGGGGGTTTTTAATGTCTTGTCCCGTAAAACCGCCGCGTAAAAATGAAACGCCGGCGCGGACGGCGGTCTCTTGTCATTCACCATCATTCTCAAATTCATACTCCGGCTGGTACTCGTGCTTCCAGCGGCGGTGGCTCCACACCCACACCTCGGGCTGCTCCCTGATATTTTTTTCAAGGTATTTCACAAAAGCCTCCGTAATGCTGCCCTCCGGCTCGTTCGCGGGATTCTCGAACGCCAGCTTCAGCTGCGCTTTGTAATACCCCCGTTTCACCTTGCGGATGTCCGCGAACACCACGGGAATGTTATACCGCCGCGCGCTCATTTCCGGGCCTTTGTAAAAAGCGGTCATTTTGTTGAGAAAAGGGAACCAGTAACAACGGCGCGGGTTGCCGGGGTTCTGGTCGGCCACCAGGCCCAGCAGGTATTGTTTCCCGATCCACGGCGCCATGCCGTTGCGCATGTCGTTGGCGGGGATCATCACGGTGCCGAACTTTTCGCGGAAGTGCGCGAACATGCGGTTCACCGCGGAATTGCTGATAGGCATGAACACGACGAGGAAAGGGAACTGCACGCCGTTTTTCGCGAACAGGTTGGCCCATTCCCAGTTGAAGTTATGCCCCAGGTGCAATTGCACGCTGCGGCCTTCGGCGTATAGTTTATGAAAAACGGAAAGATCGCATTCAAAACGTTTGTTGAGCGAGCGGCTGCTCATGGTCAGCAGCTTGATGGTTTCCACCATCATGTCCGTCAGGTTGCGGTAGTATTTCCGCGCCAGCAGCCTGATCTCCGCCTCGGGTTTGTCGGGAAAGGCCTGGCGCAGGTTTTCCAGCACTACTTTCCGGCGGTATCCCAGCAGGTGGTACACCAGCACGTAAAGCCCGTCGCTGATGCGGTACAGCAGCCACAACGGAAGGATGGAAACGGCGTAACAAAATGCCAGCAGGATATAATACATGAATTTTTCTCGCTTTGTTACAGGATAATGTTCTGTACCAGTTCGCTCTTGTACGGATAATCGGTATTGTAATGCAGGCCCCTGCTTTCTTTGCGGAAGGTGGCGCCTTTTACGATGAGATAACCGGCGGTGATGAGGTTGCGCAGCTCGCACAATTGCGGCGAAACGGCGGTTTCCTTGTACAACGCCTCCGTTTCGAGATGCAGGATGTCCAGCCGGCGCATGGCGCGCTCCAGGCGCACATTGGTGCGCACGATGCCCACGTAATCGCTCATGATCTGCTTCAGCTCTTTCAGGCTTTGCGTGATGAGGATCATTTCGCGCGGAGCCGTGGTGCCCAGCGTATTCCAGTCCGGCACATTTTCTTTCAAGGAAATGTCGTTGATCTTTTTTACGCCGTCGAGATAACAGCGGTGGGCGAACACCATGGCTTCGAGCAGGGAATTGGAGGCCAGGCGGTTGGCGCCGTGAAGCCCGGTGCTGGCGCATTCCCCGGCTGCGTACAGGTTACGGATGGACGTGCGGCCATGCTCGTCCGTTTTGATGCCGCCGCAGCTGTAATGCGCGGCCGGCGCCACGGGTATCATGTCTTTGCTGACGTCTATGCCGATGGATGTACATTTTTCGTGGATGTTCGGGAAGTGGTGAATGAACTTCTCCATGTCCATATGCCGGCAATCGAGGTATACGTGCTCGGTACCGGCGATCTTCATTTCGCTGTCGAGGGCGCGGGCCACGATGTCGCGCGGGGCAAGGCTGAGGCGCTCGTCGTATTTATGCATGAAGTCCTCCCCGTTGATGTTGCGGAGAATGCCGCCGTCGCCGCGCACGGCCTCGGTGATCAGGAAGGAGGGGCTTTCGCCGGGCTGGTAAAGGGCGGTGGGGTGGAACTGGATGAATTCCATGTTCTCGATCCTCCCTTTGGCGCGGTACACCATTGCCACGCCGTCGCCAGTGGCGATCACGGGGTTGGTGGTGGTGCGGTATACCTGGCCGTTGCCGCCGGTGGCCAGCAGCGTCACCTTCGACAATATCTTTTCGATCTTGTTGGTTTGGAGGTTGAGCACGTAGATGCCGTAACACTCGATGTCCTGTGTGGATTTGGTGACGAGGTAGCCAAGATGGTGCTGGGTGATGAGCTCCACCACGAAGCAGTGGGTGATGAGCTCGATATTTTTTTTGCGCCGGACGGCTTCGAGCAGCGCGCGTTCTATTTCGCGGCCGGTAACGTCCTTATGATGGATCACGCGGAACTCCGAATGGCCGCCTTCCCTGCCGAGCGCATAATCGCCGTCGGGCGATTTGTCGAACTGCGCGCCCCAGGATATGAGCTCGTTCACACGGTCGGGCCCTTCCTTCACCACGATCTCCACCACCTGTTCGTTGCAAAGCCCGTCGCCGGCTATCAGCGTGTCTTCGATATGCTTTTCAAAGCTGTCGTTCTCCAGGTCGTTCACCACGGCCACGCCGCC
>CBINIO010000441.1:0-4048 GCA_966250725.1 uncultured Chitinophaga sp. | reverse complement strand
TTGACGCTGTCCGCGTTTCAGCAGGTGTTCCAGGACCCGCATCTCCGCGCGCTGATAGACACGGCGATGCTGCGCAACAATACCCTGCTGGCCGCCGCGCAGCGCATAGAAGCCGCGCGCGCCAACCTGCTGATGGCGAAAAAGGCCGTATTGCCTTCCCTCGATCTCTCGGTGACGGGAGGCGTGGAGAAATACGGCGATTATACCATGAACGGCGTCGGCAATTATGATACGAACCTGTCGCCCAACATCAATAAGGACCAGCGCATACCGCGCAACGTGCCCGATTATTTCGTGGGGCTGCGCAGCTCCTGGGAGATCGATCTCTGGGGCAAGCTGAAAAGCCGGAAAAAGGCGGCGTACCATCGTTTCCTCGCTTCGCAGGAAGGGCAGCGCCTGCTGAAAACGCAGGTGGTGGCCGGCATCGCGGGCATGTATTACGAGCTTACCGCGCTGGACGAAGAATTAAAGATCATCGAAAGGAATATCGTGCTGCAGGAAAGTGCCGTGGCTACGGTGAACGTGCAAAAGGCCGCGGGCCGCGCCACGGAGCTGGCGGTGCAGCAGTTCACCGCGCAGCTGCTAAGCACGCAGGGGCTGGCGTATAATATCCGCCAGCAGATCGCCGCGCTGGAAAACCAGCTGAACGCGGCGCTGGGCCGCTTTCCCGTGCCTATCGCACGCCGTGCGGACACGACGCTGCCCGCCGGCGTAAAAGGCGGCATCCCCGTGAGCTTGCTGCTGCAGCGCCCGGACGTGCGCCAGGCGGAGCTGGAGCTGGCCGCGGGCCGCGCGGACGTGGAAGCGGCGCGCGCGTCGTTTTTGCCTTCGCTGACGCTTACGCCATACGCGGGTTTTAATTCCTTCAAGGCGGGATTGCTGTTCCGCACGCCGGCTTCCATCGCATGGGGCATTGCGGGCGGCATCACCGCGCCTATCTTCAACAAAAAACAGCTGCAATCGCAATTCAATATTTCCACCGCCTCGGCCACCAGCGCGTTCTATCACTGGCAGCAGGCCGTGGTGGACGGTTACAAGGAGATCGCGACGGCGGTGAACAAGGTGGAGAACCAGCAGCGGGTGTATGCGTTGAAAAACAAAGAAGTGGCGGTGCTCACCGATGCGGTGGCTACCGCCAACATCATGTACAGCACCGGTTACGCCTCTTATCTTGAAGTGATCACCGCGCAGCGCAGCGTGCTCGAAGCGGAGCTGGCGCTGGTGACCACCCGCAGGGAAGTGTACGCCGGCCTGGTGTCGCTGTACCGCGCGCTGGGAGGGGGATTGACGGAGTAGGAAACAATATTCAAATCTGAAAGAAAACCCGAACCGCAGATGTTGACCAATACCGGTGAAGCAGTTGGGAATTCCCATCTTGTTTCACCGCGTTGTTGGGCGCGGCGCACCGGCCGCATAAAAAGCGGCACGGACTTTTACGCCCGCGCCGTTGTTATGTCAAATGGTCACATCGGCGGACAGGAAAAAATGGTCGCTGGGATACCGCCCGTTTTCCTGGTCTTTGATGATGCGGCTGGCCGTAGCTTTCACCGGGCCTTTGCCGAAAATAAAATCGATCTTGCCGTCGGGTTTGCCCTTCGCGTATTTTTCTCCCTGGAACGCATGCGCGGTAAAGCGCACGGGCCCGTCGCCGTGAACGGTGGTGTAGGTATCCACCCAGCCGCCGTTTTTCACCGGTTCAAACACTTTACTGCCCGCCCGTGAATTAAAATCGCCCGTCAGTATCTGCGGGAAATCCGGCTGGTACTGCGCGCTTTCTTCCACCAGCATTTTCGCCTGCTGGAATTTTGCTTCGGCCGAAACATGGTCGAGGTGCACGTTCACCACCCTGAATTCTTTTCCCGTTCTTTTTTCACGAAGCCGCACCCAGTTCACATGTCTTGCGCGCGCGGTGCCCCAGGCCATGCTGCCCGCCACGAGCGGGGTTTCAGACAGCCAGTAACAGCCGCCGCCCAGCAATATGTACCGCTCGTCCGAAAAGAGTATCGGGTTTTTGGCAATGCCGTGATAACCTTCCTTATGCGCGTCCATTTCCGGGCCGTCAAAACCGAACAGTGTGTAACCCGGGAACGCCCTGCGGATATCTTCGGCCTGTTCCTTCAATACTTCCTGGAAACCCACCACGTCCGGCCGCTGGGCTTTGATCACTTTAAGACAAAGTTTTTTCCGCTGCGGCCATCCCAGGCCTTTGGCTTCATCGTCCGGCAGCGCCACGCGGATGTTGCAGCTGAGCACCCGGTGCGATGCCGCCGCCGGCGCAATGGCGGCGGCGGGCAGCTGCGGAAGGAGAGAGGCGAGGGAAACGGCGCCCAGGTTGCCGAGAAAACGCCTTCTGGTTTGTGTATCGCTCATACGTTGTGTTTTTAGGATCCGGTTTTTTCGCTGACGGGCGTGCGCAGGTACGCGCCTTTTTCGATCAGCTCGCGCTGCAGCTTGCGCACGTTGATGTCCGCAGGCTGTACGCCGTCTTTGATAGCCATTTTCGCCGCGCGGCCCGCCGCTTCGCCCATCGCCATGCAGGGCGCCATCACGCGGATGGCGGACATGGCTTCGTGCGTGGTGGAAATGCAGCGCCCGGCCACGAGAAGATTTTTTACTTTCTGCGGAACAAGCGATCCGTAAGGAATATCGTAACAGTCGCCGCACCATTCCAGCGTGCAGCCGCCGCCCTGCGGGTGATGAATGTCCAGCGGGTAGCTGGCTACGGCAATGGCGTCGTCAAAATGCGCGCAGCTCATGATATCGTCGCGCGTCATCGTGTAACGGCCCTGTATGCGCCGCGTTTCGCGGATGCCGAGAAAAGGCGCCGTTTTCAGGAAGTAGGCGTTCTCAAAACCGGGCACATAGTCGGTCAGGTATTGCTGGATGTCGTAGATCTGTTTGCGGCCTTCGATCTCGCCGTGAGTAAGGCTGTCCGGATCGGTGCCGTTCACGCCGCTTATGCGGGTCATGTTCACCCACACTTCCCCTTTTCGCAGGCCCGTGATGAGGATGGTGCGTTCCGTGGTGAGCGTCAGGCCCGCGTCCTGCGCTTTTTTGATGAGGTTGCGCATGCCCACCAGCACGAACTGGTTGTTTTGCCCGAAATATTCGGCCGGTATAAAATCGGTGAGATAAGTTCTCGGTTCTTCCGCGATGCTGAGCCGCAGCTTTTCGGTGTCCACGCCGCCGAGGCAGAACATGAGGGTGGGCGGCTGCACGCCATGCTGCTCGTTGCCGTAATCGCAGGGAACGCCGCTTTTGTCGGCCACGTCCGCATCGCCGCTGCAGTCGATGATCACTTTGGCGAGAATGGCTTCGCGGCCGGCTTTGCTCTCCACAATCACGCCTTTCAGCTCGTCGCCTTCCATCACCACGCCGGCGCAGAAGGTATAGAACTGTACTTCCACGCCGCTTTCCACGAGCATTTCGAGGGCCACGGTCTTCACGCTTTCCGGCTCCACGAGGGTGAGGCTCATATGCAACGGACAGGGGCGGTGCTCGCTGGCGGCGCTGCGCGCTTTCAAACGGTCGATCAGCTTTTGCGGGAGCCCTTTGATGATCTGGTTGCCTTTCTGGCCGAGAAAGCCGAGGATCGGAAGGCCGATCGTCATGTTGCCGCCCACGAAGCTCCTGCTTTCGAGCAGCAGCACTTTTGCGCCGTCTTCCGCGGCCGCCTGCGCGGCAATGATGCCGGAAGGCCCGCCGCCTACTACCAGCACGTCTACGGTTTTTCTTACCGGGATGGATCTTGCCGGTTCTGAGATCACTTGTTTGTTCATACGGTGGTTATTTGAATTTTTTTATCCTGTTTTGATTGCGGCAGGTGCTCGCGTTTTACCATCGTCCACAATACCACTACGGCCAGCGGATGCATCGCGGCCATCAGCATAAAGATGGTGCCCGCGCCCATGCTGCCGATCATTTGCCCTACGTAATAGTTGAACACTACCGCGCCCAGCGCGCCAAAGCCGCCCGCGATGCCCAGTACGCTGGATACGTTTTTTACGGGGAACGCTTCCGCGATCACCACGCGGATATTAAAAAGCCA
>CBINIO010000440.1:0-4064 GCA_966250725.1 uncultured Chitinophaga sp. | reverse complement strand
GCGAACATGAGCCACGAGCTGCGCATGCCGCTCAACGGCATCCTGGGTTTTACCCACCTGCTCGAACAAACCGATACGAACGAATTGCAGGCCGGGTACATCCGCGAAGTGCTCGGTTCCGCCAACCATCTGCTGGCGCTCGTAAACGACCTGCTCGACTTTTCGCGCATCAAGGCGGGGCGCATGGTGCTGGAGCATACCGCCCTCGACCTGCGGGAGCTGCTGACGCGGGAAGTGGAAAAATACCGCGCGAAAGCGGAAGAAAAAGGCGTCGCGCTTTGCTGCCGCATCCCGGAGAACATGGAGGCGGCGGTGCTCGGCGATCCCTTGCGGCTGAAACAGATACTCGACAACCTGCTGGACAACGCCGTCAAATTCACGGAGGAAGGGAACATACAGCTTTCTTTATCGGCGGAGCAGGAGAACGAAAAGCAGGTGAAGTATTCGTTCCAGCTGACGGACACCGGCATCGGCATACCGGAGCACCTGCATCACGAAATGGGCGAAACCTTCGCGCAGGTGCATGCCGGCAACGACCGCGAGCACGGCGGCACCGGTCTGGGCCTTGCGCTGGTGCGCCAGCTGGTGGGGCTTCATAACGGCAGCATTCACATTTCGAACAATCCCGCCGGCGGCACCATTATCCGCTTCACCATCCCGTACCACCGGCAAACGCAGGAGCCGCCGCCCGTTGTGCCATGCGCGCCGGAAACCTTGCTGCTGCCGCCTTTGCAGGGAAAAAGCATCCTGCTGGCCGAAGACAATATCGTGAACCAGAAGCTGGCCCTGCGCATGCTGGCGAATGCGGGCGCGGCGGTAGAGCTGGCGGAGAACGGCGTGCAGGCGCTGGAAAAGCTGCGCGGCGGTCAGTACGACTGCGTGCTGATGGATATCCAGATGCCGCAGATGGACGGGCTGGAAGCCACCCGCAAGATCCGCGGGGAAGGCTCCGCCATTCCCATCATCGCCATGACCGCCTCCGCGCTCAAAGGCGACCGCGAACGCTGCCTGATGGCGGGCATGAACGACTACATCTCCAAACCTTTCATCCCCAACGAGCTGTTCCAGAAAATACTCGAAGCGCTCGGCGAGCGCGATCCCGTATTCGCCCGGTTTACCGGGCCCGGTTATGAAGAGCAGAAAGTGCCCGCTTTTGTGGACCTGCATTACCTGCGCTCCGTGGTGGACGACGACCGGGAGAACATGCTCGACATCCTCAACGCCTTTATAGAACGCACCGGCGGCATGCTCAGCAATATGAAGCACAGCGCACAGCTGGAATGCTGGGACGATACCAGCCGTCACGCCGCGCTGCTGCTGTGCAGCCTGACGGTCGTGCGCATACACCCGCTGGCGGAGATCGTGCTGGAGATCGAGCAGCAGGCCCGCAACCGCAAAGACCTGCAAACCATCGTGCCGAACATTCACCTTGCCATCAAGCTGTACAAGGACGCGCACGCGGAATTGCTGAAAGAAGTGGATAAGCTTTCGTGAAAGAGGGTTATTTCGCAGCCGTCGTTTTCTGGTTGCGTTTTACCGTTATCGCGCCGAGGAACGCGCCGAGGCCGCCCATCACGGCGTTCGCAAAAAATATATTGGTGACGGTGAATATCCAGTAACCCTGCCTTTTTGTATCGCTGTATTCGCTGATGCGGTTGCCTTCGGAGGGTATGTCGATGTTCGGGCCGGAAGGCTCCGAAGCCAGCTGGAAAAGGAGATGCGCCGTGGAAACCATTACCACCGCCACGAACGTCACCAGCAGGCCGGACAACAGCAGCCTTCCCAGCGAAACCCTTCCCCCGTAAGCTTTATTGGCGTGTATCACGGCGATCATGGCGCCGAGGAATACAACGCCGCTTACGACATACCCTGTCCAGAGATCGGTCATCCACTGCGTGACATAAAAAAGCAGCGTGAATAATATGCTGATGAGCCCTACCAATACGCCATAGATCCATGGCAGTTTTCGTGGTGATTGCATTGCTTGTTGCATACTCGTTGGATTTTGTGATACCTGCTTCATCACCCCCGTCCGTCTTTTTTTCAAAGCCAATAACGTGCCTATTGTGCCAAGCTGGCAAGAATTGTCTTCAGGTCGTTCTTTTCCTTCAGGATGTTTTCCCAGAGGTCGCCCTGCTTTTCGAGCCGCTTCAGCGTATTGCCGATATGGAAATCTTTGATGCTGAGCTTTTCGTTCACTTCCTTCCAGTGCAGCGGGGTGGACACGGAAGCGCCGGGCTGCGGCCGCGCGGAATAAGGGCAGGCGATGGTTTGCCCCCAGGCGTTTTGCAGGAAGTCGATATACACCTTGTTTTTTCTTTTGGCCTTCGCCCGTACGATGCTGGTGATGTCCGGCAATTGTTCATGCGCGGTTTGCGCGATATATTCCGCAAAAAGGCGGCAGGTTTCGTAAGGATATTTCCCGCCGGTGGGCACATAGATGTGCAGGCCGCTTGCGCCGGAAGTTTTGCAGTAGGAAACAAGATCGTGCGATTCGAGGATCTTGCGGATGGCCTGCGCCGTTTCCACCACGGCGGTAAACCGCACTTCTTCCGGGTCGAGGTCGAGCACCACGTAATCGGGGTAATCCGGTTTGCGGATGCGCGACAGCCAGGGATTGATCTCGATGCAGCCGAGGTTCACCATGTACGCCAGCGTGGCTTCGTTGTTGCACACGAGGTAATCGATCGTTTTGTTGGTGGATTCGGAATGCACGGGCGTAGTCTTCAGCCAGGCGGGCACCTGTTCCAGGTCGAGATCTTTCTGGTAAAAGCTCTGCCCCGCGATGCCGTTGGGAAAGCGGTGCAGCGACAATGCCCGGTCTTTCAGGTGCGGCAGCATATAATCCGCTACCGACATATAATAATCGATGAGCTGCCCTTTCGTGATCTTTTCTTTGGGCCAGTAGATCTTTTGCTGGTTGGTGAGCTGCACTTCCTGTTTGTTGAGCTTCAGCACACGGTCTTTCGCCACTTCGGCGGGCGGCTGCATATTGGATTCGGGTTTTTGCATGACGGTATTTTTAGCGGCGGCCGCCGGTTTGGCGGCGCCAGTGATGTGTTTCGCCACTTCGCGTTTTACGTCGGCGGCGGGTTTGTCCTCACGCAGCGCGATAAATATAGGCTGACGCAAATGCCCGCCCTGCGTCCATTCGGAAAACTTCACCTCGCATACCAGTTCGGGGCGCAGCCAGGTGACGGGCATATTCGTTTTTATTTTTTTATCGAATGGCGATTCGTCGCTGCGGTAGGCTTGCAGTTTTTCATAAAGGCTTTTCAGCCCGGCTTCGTTAAAACCGCCGCCGCAAAGCCCGATGTAGCGGAGCGTTTTGTCTTCGTACACACCCAGCAGCAGCGCGCCGATGTTCTTGCGCGAGCCGCGCGGCGCGGTGTAGCCGCATATCACGGCTTCCTGCCGGTTCAGCACTTTCATCTTCAGCCAGCTGAGCGTGCGCACGCCGCCCGCGTAAGCGCTGTCGCCGTCTTTCGCGATAATGCCTTCCCAGCCGGCCTTCGCCGCCTTCTCAAAAAGCTGCGTGCCTTTGCCGGCGACGTGCCCGGAATATTGCACGCGCGGGTCGTCCAGCTGCTTCACCACTTCTTCGAGCAGTATCTTTCTTTCCGTCAGCGGCAGCTCCTGCAGCTCGTGGCCATCGAGATGAAGCAGGTCGAACGCTTCGTAAACGAGCCTGCCTTTGCCGGTGGAGCGGTAGTTCTGCAACGCCTGGAAATCCGAGCGTTTGCCCGCGCCGAGTATAACGATCTCGCCGTCGAGCACAACATTGTGGGGAATTTTCTCCACGGCCTCGACGATCGGCGCATACGCTTCGTTGAACGAAAGTTTGTTGCGGGAATACAATTCCGCCTTCCCGTTCTTTACCGCGGCGATGGCGCGGTAGCCGTCCCATTTGATCTCGAATATCCAGCCTTCGCGGTCGAAAGGCGCGTCTACCAGCGTGGCGAGCATGGGGCTGTAAAATGTTTTGATGGCGGATGCGGGCCTGGACTTTTTCTTTTCAGCCGGTTTGCTTCCGGCGGAAGCGGCGCTCTTTTTTGCGCGCGGGG
>CBINIO010000439.1:0-4090 GCA_966250725.1 uncultured Chitinophaga sp. | reverse complement strand
GTGGCGCCGGGTTTGGGGCGAAGGGCATAAGGCGCGGCCAGCGTGGCATGCGGGCGGTTCTGTAAAAAGTCGAGGTACATTTTTCCGCCGCGGTTGCTTACCTGCCGCTCGATGCTGGTGAACTTCGGTATCTGCCGGTGCACGAGCGTTACGATGATGCGCGCGAATTCTTTGGACTGCTCGTAAGTGTAACGCGCGCCCAGCGGGATGTAAATATGCAGACCGGTGGAACCGCTCGTTTTGCAGTAACAGGGCACCTCCATATCGTCCAGCACGGCTTTGGTGACCTGCGCGGCCTGTATCACCTGGTCGAACGACTGCCGCGCGGGATCCAGATCAATGATGCACCAGGTCGGGTTGTCCGGCTTCTGGATGGTGCTGCTCCAGGGGTTCATCTCGATGCAGCCCAGGCCGGCCATGTACAGCAGGCTCGCCTCGTTGGTGGCTACCATAAAATGTTTTTTCACCGGGTCGCCTTCGGCGTGATAAGCGTATTTTTTGATCCAGGCGGGCACTTTGCCGGTGACGTCCTTCTGGTAAAAACTTTCCCCTTCGATCCCGTTCGGGTGGCGGTTCAGCGACTGCGGCCTGTTTTTCAGGTAAGGCAAAATGAACGGCGCGATGCGGTAATAATAATTGATGAGATCGCGTTTGCTGATCTTTTCTTTCGGCCAGTAGATCTTGCTGAGGTTGGTGAATTTCAGCTGCTCGCCGGTCACTTTCCGCACCTGCGTTTCGTCGGTGGGGTTAAGGAGGGTTTTGCGGGAACCTTTTTCCGGCGGCGAAATACCCGCGGGCGGCGCAACGATCTTCGAAAGCGGAATGGCTTTTTCAAAACCGACCGACTTCGCGTTTTTATCCTCGCGCAGCCCTTCGAAGGATGGATGCCGCATCACGCCGTCCGGCGTCATTTCCGCGAAGCTCACTTCGGCCACCGTTACCGGCTTCAGCCAGAACGCCTTTGCTTTCGGCGGGTTGGGCCTGAAGCGGGAAGGTTTGTTGACGTCCGGTTCCGTGCGGAAAGGGCTTTTGCCGGCCAGCAAAGGTTTGAACTGCCGGAGCATATCTTTTTGCTGCTGCTGGTTGAAGCCGGTGCCTACCTTGCCGGTGTATTCCAGCTTTCCTTTGTCGTACACGCCTACCAGCAGCGCGCTGAACGGTTTGGTGGAATCTTCGTTTTTCGTATAGCCGCCGATCACTACTTCCTGCCGCTGCTGCGATTTGATCTTGAGCCATTCTTTCGACCGTTCGCCGCTATGGTACAGGCTGTCCGCCTTTTTCGCCATGATCCCTTCCAGTCCCATTTCCCGCGCCACGCGAAGCATTTCCTCACCGGAGGTTTCGAAGTCGTGGCTGAGGCGGATGGGGCCGCTTTTCGGGATGAGCTTTTTTAACTGCTCGCGCCGCGCGCTTAAGGGAAGATGCGTAAGGTTTTTCCCCGCATACCATAACAGGTCGAACACAAAATACAGCAGCTCGCCGTCCGCTTCGCTGCGCCATTGCTGAAGCGCGGAAAAATCCGCCGTGCCCCGGTCGTTCACTACCACCACCTCCCCGTCCACAACGGCTTCCAGTCCCCACTTTTCCAGCGCGGCATAAATGGGGTAGAACTTTTCGTTGAACGATTTGTTGTTGCGCGAACGAAACTCCACCGCGCCTTTCTGCAGGAAAGCAATGGCGCGGTAACCGTCCCATTTGATCTCGTACAGCCAGCCTTCCCGGTCGAAAGGCCGGTCGGTGAGCGTGGCGAGCATCGGCTGTATGTTGACAGGGAACGGCCCTGCCGGCGCTTTGCCTGCAGCGGCGGTGAGTATTTTTTTCTTCGTTGCGGCCATATTTACGTCCCGGGTTTTAATACGACTTTAACGCAGTCGTCTTCTTTTTTGTTGAAGATCTGGTATGCGTGCGCCGCTTCGCTGAGCGGTAATGTATGACTGATAATATCGTCCAGCACTACTTTTCCATTGGCGACCAGCTCTGTCAGGTGATCGATGTAACGGTGCACGGGCGCCTGGCCCTGGCGGATGGTAATGCCTTTGTCGAACATGCGGTGAACGGGGAAGTTGTCGTACGGGCTGGCGTACACGCCCACGATACTGACTGTGCCGCTGCGGCGTACCGCCCTGAAACAGTCTTCCAGCACTTTCATGGAGCCTTTTTCAAAATTCACCACGGCCTTCACCCTGTCCAGCACATCCCTTTCCGGTTCGTAGCCTACGGCGTCCACGCAAATGTCCGCGCCCCTGCCTTCGGTGATGCTGCGGATATATTCTACGGGGTCTACTTCATGCGGGTTCACCGTTTCCACGTTGTTCACCAGCCGCGCGCGTTCGAGCCGGTAATTCAGCGGGTCCACCGCGATTACACGCCCCGCGCCATGCAGCCACGCTGCTTTCTGCGCCATCAGGCCCACGGGGCCGGAACCGAATATCGCCACCACTTCGCCGCCTTTCATCTGCGCCCAGTCGATGGCGCTCCAGCCGGTGGGAAAAATATCCGTCAGGAAAAGCACCTGTTCGTCCGTCATGTTGTCCGGCACCACGCGCGGCCCGAAATCCGCGTAGGGCACGCGCACGTATTCCGCCTGCCCGCCGGCGTAACCGCCGTACAGATCGGTGTATCCAAACAGGCCGCCTCCTTTTTCCTTCAGCAGGTCGCCATTAGGGCCGTACTTTTCGGGGTTGGAATTTTCACAGGCCGGGCTCGCGCCGTGCGTGCAGAAAAAACAATGCCCGCAGGCAACCGGGAAAGGCACTACCACACGGTCGCCCACCGCCAGCTTCGAAACGCCGTTGCCGGCTTCCACTACGGTGCCCATAAATTCATGACCCATGATCATATTGCCGAACTGCGGTACGGAGCCGTGAAGGATGTGCAGATCGGAGCCGCAAATGGCCGTGGACGATACCTGGAGAATGACGTCCCCAGGGTCTTCTATACGCGGATCGTCCACCGTGTCCACCTGGATATTGCCCGGCATGTGAAATACTGCTGCTTTCATATCTTTTATTTTTGTGAATGTTCCGCTTCCTTCCCGACGCCCACGGTTTCAAGACCCGCGGAAGCGGGGCCGTTCAGCACCTGGCCGTCCGCGTCGTAACGCGCGCCGTGGCAGGGACAGTCCCATGACAGCTCCGCGTTGTTCCATTTTACCTCGCACTGCAAATGCGTGCACACCGGGCTCACGGTATGGATGCCGCCTTTGGCGTCCTTATGCACGGCGATCTTGTCGCCTTCGTACGTCACTACTTTCCCTTCGCCGGGCGCCATGTCCGCCAGCTGGGCCAGCTCTTCATGCGGCAGCAGCTTGTTGACGAACTGTTTCACCACATCCGCATTATGACCGATAAAACTTTTGAACCCGGCCACGGGTTTCAGCCGGTTGGGGTCGAACAGCTTTTCAAATTGCGCGGTGCCTCTCGTGATAAGGTCGCGCAGCAGGATGGCGGCCACGCTGCTGTAGATCATGCCGTTGCCGCTAAAGCCGGTGGCGGTGTAGATATGTGCCTGCGCGCCGGGCAATTGCCCGATATACGGCAGCCCGTCGGCCGGTTCGAAGTATTGCGACGACCATTGATAGCTGATATCCGCGATGTCGAAATATTTGCGGAGATGACTTTCCAATTGCAGGAAATGCGCGGAGGCATTATCCGTTTCGCCGGTTTTGTGATCTTTGCCGCCCGCGATAAGATAAGGCTGCCCGTCCACCACCTGCGTGCGGTAATAATGGTACGGGTCCGCCATATCATAGCTCAGGTCCGCGGGGTATGCGCCGTTCTTCAGCCGTGCCGCCATCGCGTAGCTCCGGTAGGGAACGCACCGCAGATGCAGCAGGTTCACGCCGGGAGGGATATGTGTTGCATAGATGAGGTCCTTCGCGGCGAAGCGGCCCTGTTCCGTTTCAACGGTCACACCGTCCGCGCTGCCTTCCACGCCGGTAACGCGCGTATGCTGCAGGATGGCGCCGCCCAGCGATTCGAATGCGCGCGCAAGCGCGAACACGTACCGCACCGGATGGAACTGCGCCTGGCCGCTGACGCGCATGGCGGTGGTGAATGAAATGGGAACGGGAATATCATCCGTATAGGCG
>CBINIO010000438.1:0-4096 GCA_966250725.1 uncultured Chitinophaga sp. | reverse complement strand
AATACCGACTCCGCCACCACCAAATGGGACATCGGCTTCAGGGCCACCACCATTATCATTAACGGCGGCGCCAGCGGTCCTGGCAAGGCAGAGGCGCAGGTGCTCACCGGCGTGTACAACGATCTTACCGCCGCGCCTGAAACAGGCTACGCAACAGACGCCGCCACCAAAGCCATCACCGGCTGGTACAATTACAACATGAGCACTCACGTGATATCACCCGTCACCGGCAAGTTCATCGTCATGAAAACGGCCGCCGGCAAATACGCCAAACTCGAAGTGACCAGCTATTACAAAGACGCGCCGGCTTCGCCCACGCAAACGTCCGAATCCCGCTACTATCATTTCCGTTACGTTTACCAACCGGACGGCTCCCGCAATTTCAAATAAACCATTAACGCTTTTCACCCATGAAAAAAACGATCATCCCCGCAATCTCCCTTGTCTTCGCAGCATTGAACGGCAACGCGCAGGACAAGCTCGCACAGGACAAAGCCGCCATCAAAAACCTCTGCGGCTGCCACGACGTTACTTTCGAATACACCGAAACGTTCCCGGCGGACAGCAACTACAAACCGAAAGGCTATAAAAAGATCGCCGGCGCCATCGAATACATCACCGTAGCAGAAGAAGCGCCCAACCGCATCGTGCTGCAGCACCTGCTCATCGCGGGCGGCAATGTGATCAAACACTGGACGGAAGACTGGCAGTACGAAAACCGCAGCCTGCTGCTTTTTGACAAAGACAGCCGCTGGAAAAAAACCGAGCTGCCCGCTTCACAGGTAAAAGGCCAGTGGACGCAAAAAGTGTACGGCGTGGACGACGAGCCCCGTTACGAAGGCTCCGCCAGCTGGGTGCATACGGACGGCAGGCACTACTGGGAATCCACCAGCAGCGCTCCCCTGCCCCGCCGCGAATACACCACGCGCAGCGATTACAACGTGCTCGTGCGCACCAATCACCACGAGATCACACCGGAAGGCTCCATCCACGAGCAGGACAACCGCAAGGTGATACGCGCCAACGGCGCGGACAAAACGATCGTAGGCGAAAAAGGCATGAACACCTACAAACGCGTCGACGATGCGCAATGCGAAAAAGCCATTGCCTGGTGGAACGAGCACAAAGCGTTCTGGGCGCTGGTGCGCAAAGGATGGGAACAGTTGTACAGGGAAAACGCGGCCATCACCCTGGCGAAAAAAGTAAACGGCACACCGCTCTACAAAGCCATGGGCGCGCTGGAGCAAAAGGCGCACGACAAGGAGCTGTCCGGCGCGGCGCTCGAACAGGCCATCGCTTCCACCCTGCGGCAGTATGCCGGCGGGAAAGACGTGAGTATGAAATAAAAACAAAAGGCGGCCTCCCATGCCGGGAGAACCGCCCTTGTTCCACGTTTCCAGTTATAGACTCAAGAGAAGATCCTGCGGTAAAATATCGCGCCTTCGGTGGCCAGCTCGTCCGCGCTCCGTGCCAGCGGCCGCCATATGCAGGCCGCGCGGGCCAGCTCTTTTGACGGGGCGCCGAAGGTTTCCAGCACGATGGCGCCGTCGTAACCGATGTCGCGCAATGCGTCGCGGATGCCGGGCCAGTCCAGGTGGCCGGTGCCGGGCGTGCCGCGGTCGCTTTCGTTGCCCTGCACATGGCAAAGCAGCTCCCCGCCTATTTTGCGGATGGCGGCGGGAATGTTCTTTTCTTCGATATTGGCGTGAAAGGTGTCCAGCGAAATGCGGAGGCTCGGGCGAGCGGCTTCTTTCACCAGCTCCAGCGCCTGATCCACGGTGTTGATCATATCCGTTTCAAACCGGTTCAGCGGCTCCACGCCCAGCAATACGCCATGATCGGCGGCGGCTTTGGCGGCTTCGCGCAAACCTTCCAGGCACCAGCTTCTTTCCTGCGCCTTCTGCTCCGCGCTGACGATGCGCGTTTTCCCGACGGCGGCGTACAACGGGCCGGTAAACACCGGGCTGCCCATCTGCTCCGCGATCCGCGTACAGCTGACGATATAATCCAGCGCCTGCCTGCGGATGCGCGCATCTTCCGAAGAAAGATCGCGGTCAGGCCCGAAAGCGCCGCTGATGGTGATCTTCAGGCCGGCGTCCCCCGCCATCGACCGTAGCTGCTTCCAGTCAATTATCGTCTCATCTTCCACCGCCACCTCGATAATATCGTACCCGGCCGCTTTTACTTTTTGCAGCAGGTGAAACGATGCGGTGCTGAAAGGTGACACCCATACGAATGTGCTAACGCCTGTCTGCATACGCTATAATTCAAATTGTGGTACCTGTACGCGTTTGCCGTTGTTCATCGCGGACTCATGCGCGCAGATGCCCGCGCAGGTGTAGTTGGCCGCAAGATGCGCGTCCACCGCGGAAGGGCGTCCCTCCACGATCGCGGCGAGGAACTCCTGCACCAGGTGCGGATGCGAGCCGCCATGACCAGCGCCCTGCAGGAACGACACGTGGTTGGGATCGTCGATCTTTTCCCTTTTGGTAAAATGCGCGATCTCCGGGATCAGCAATGCGTCGGTATCCGGCACGTTCACGCGTTTTGCGTTCTCGCCGCCGTCGAATACGACATGTTCTTCATCCTGCAGCTGCTCCCATTCGAAAGACATCTTCGTACCGTACACGTCGTAGCTTTCGCGGTACTGCCGCACCACATCGAACAGCGAGCGCGTGGCCTCCGCGACCACATCGGAATTTTTCAGGGTGAAGGTGGCCGTTTCCACCGCGAAAGGCGAATTGTAACGTTTGGCGAGATCGTCGCTCAGGCGGCCGGAGCCGTGGCATACCACCGTGTCCGCAACCGTATTGTTGATGCGCAGCAGCGGCGAAATGGCGTGCGTGCCGTTCAGCATGGGCGGGTAACCTTTCCAGTATTCGTCCCAGCCCGGCATGCTCATATCCTGAATATGCGAGCCGCGCACGAACTGGATGCGGCCCAGCTGGCCGGTTTCGGCGAGATGGAGACCGTAGAGGAACTCGCGGGTATACAGCGCGGTTTCCATCATCATATATACTTTGCCTGATCTTTTTCTTGCTTCCACGATAGCCTTGCAGTCTTCCACGGTCATCGCCATGGGAATGGTGCAGGCGGTATGTTTGCCGGCGTTGAGCGAAGCCAGCGTCATCTTCGCGTGCTCGGGCACCGGCGTCACGATGTGGATGGCGTCCACGTCCGCGCGTTTGGGCACATCCTCGTAATTGGTGAAAATAAGATCGTCGTCGAGGTTGAATTTTTCTTTCAGTTCTTTCAGCGTTGCGGGGTTGCGCGTGCAAATGCCCACCCGCTTGATGGCGGGATGGTTCTGGTAGATGGGTATAAACTCTTTCCCGAATCCCATGCCGACGATGACTACCGTGATCTGTTTCATTGTGTATACTGATTTTGTATTTGCGTAAAGAAATTTATTTGCGGGCCGCCCATTTCACGGCATTCCGGAGAATGGTGCGGTATGCTTCCAGCTCGTGCGACGCGGCGTCGTGCCCCAGCGCGAAACCGACGATGCGCGCCTTCGGATGTTTTACGATGAACAGCGCAGGATGCGTTACGCCCGCTTCGTTCCTGCTCGTCGCCAGCACGCGGATGCCTGGACCGGCGGGGTCTGCATTGTAATGATACAGCTCGTCGTTGAGCGTGAAGGTTTTGGGAACGTTTTTGGTGACGGGGTGCTTCCTGCCGCTGAGCGTAACGGTGAAGGGGCCGTACTTTTCGTGGGAACGGCTGCCGCCGCTTACCAGCCTGAAATTGTACATCGGCCAGTCGTTCCAGTTGTACCAGATGGCGGGATGCGCCAGCACGAGCCCTTTGCCCGCGTCCGCAAATGCGAAGATCGCGTCGCGCGTGGCGGAATCTTTGATGGGCTGGTTGTTGGCGAGCATCAGCACGTCGGTGTTGGCGAGCTGCGCGAGGATGGCGCCCGGATCGTCCGTGTAGGTAACCGTGGCAAGACCGCCTTTTTCGAGCGTGGCGGCGTCTTCCTGTTTGTACCAGCGGTTAAAATCGTGCGATCCTCCGCCGCCCACCATGAGCACGCGGATCTGCGCGTTCAGCGGGCCTGCGGCGAACAAAAAGGCCAGTATGAGGCCGGCGGCAA
>CBINIO010000437.1:0-4098 GCA_966250725.1 uncultured Chitinophaga sp. | reverse complement strand
TTCCGCCCAGCAACGCCTTCTTCCTGATTCGATCATGGCCTCCATGAAAAAGGTGGCCGACTGGCAGTTCCGCTATCTCGAAAAGAACGGCTGGAAACATGCCAAAACCGACTGGACAAACGGCGCGCTGTATGCCGGCGTGTACGCGTTCGCGGAGTATGCCAACGAACCGAAATATTTTCAGCGGCTTATCGGCATTGCTGAAGACAACAACTGGGATGCGGGCCACCGCCGCTTTCACGCGGACGACTATTGCGTGGCGCAAACCTATTCGCAGCTCTACGGCGTGTATGGCGACGATTACATGATCAGCCGCTGGCGAAGGCTGGCGGACAGCATCGTGGCGCAGCCGCATACGGAAAGCCTGGAATGGAAAAACGGCATCCATAACCGTGAGTGGGCCTGGTGCGACGCGCTGTTCATGGGCCCGCCCGCAATGGCTTACCTGTCCACCGTTACCGGCGAACCAAAGTACCTGGAAACCGCCGTCAAATTATGGTGGAAAACCTCCGGTTACCTTTACAGCAAGGAAAATCATCTCTATTTCCGCGACGGCCGTTATTTCGACCAGAAGGAAAAGAACGGCCAGCCCGTATTCTGGAGCCGCGGCAACGGCTGGGTAATGGGCGGCCTGGTAAGGATGATGAACAATATCAAACCCGGCGATCCCGCGCGCGCGGCCTTTGAAAAACAGTTCAGGGAAATGGCAGCCAAAGTGGCCTCGCTGCAGAACGAGGACGGCACCTGGCATGCGGCCCTGCTCGACCAGGACAGCTATCCCGCCAAAGAGACCAGCGGCACCGGCTTTTTCCTGTACGCGCTCACCTGGGGCGTGAACAACGGCCTGCTGGAAAAAGAGGCTTACCGCCCCGTGATCGTCAAAGCATGGGCGGCCCTGCAATCCACCGTGCACCCTGACGGCAAGCTCGGCTTCGTACAGCGGATCGCCGCCGCGCCGGGCAAAGCCACCGCGGACGATACCGAAGTATACGGCGTGGGCGCTTACCTGCTGGCCGGTACCGAGCTGCTGAAGCTCGGCATCAAAGAAGAGGTATGGCCCGTTACCGTCGAGCTGCACAACCCGGCGGGCGCGCCTTCCGGTCTCACCGAGCTGGATTATAAAACGATGGCGGACAGCTGGAAACCTTTGCGCAGAGGGCCTTTCAAGATCACCAATACCATCACCGGCAAAGAATATCCTTACCAGCTCATCTACGAAGGTTCCAAAGACCCCGTGAAAATACTGGTAGACGCGCCGATCACAGCGGGCGCGAAAGTGGTCGTGACCTTTGAAGAAGGCATGCCGGCGCCGGTTGAAAAGAAAACTTTCGGGCGTTATGTGCCGGAAAGAAAGGATGACTTTGCCTGGGAAAACGACCGCGTGGCCTTCCGCATGTACGGCAGGGCACTGGAAGCTACCCCGAGGGAAATGGCCTATGGCGTGGACTTCTGGAACAAACGCACCAGCAGGCTCGTGATCAACGAATGGTACAAACGCGACAATTATCATAAGGACGCGGGCGACGGTCTCGATTATTACCATGTAGGCCTCATGCTTGGCGCCGGCGGCATTGCGCCGTACGTAAACGACAGCATCTGGCATTCCCGCAACTACACCACCCACCGCATCATCGACAGCGGCGCGCTGCGCACTACCTTCGAGCTGGGTTACGAGCCCTGGAACGTGAACGGTAAACAGGTAAGCGTTACCAAAACCGTATCCATCGACGCGCATGCGCAGCTCAGCAAAATGGTGATCAGGTATTCAGCGGAGCTGCCCGTAGCCATCGGTATCAGCAAACGGAAGGAAGCGGGCGCCATCCTGCTGGAAGAAGGCGAAGGCGTGATGGGCTACTGGGAACCGCAGCATGGCGCGGACGGCACCACCGGTATCGGCTGTGTGATCGTAAGCCCCGTGAAGGAGATGAAAGTGGAGAAAGGGCACATCCTGACCGTGTCCAAAACGGACAAGAACAAAACCGTAACTTACTATACAGGCGGCGCCTGGGATAAAGCCGGCCTTATTACGAACGCGGATCAGTGGTTCAGCTACCTGCGCGGGCAGGCGCGGCTTATCCGGAAACCGGTAGAGATTAAAATTTCCAAGTAAAAAAATATTCCGACAATGAGCGTACTCGATCAATTCAGCCTGAAAGGCAAAACCGCGCTGGTAACAGGGTGTAAAAGAGGTATCGGCAAAGCCATGGCAGTGGCCCTGGCGGAAGCCGGCGCAGACGTTATCGGCGTTTCCGCCTCCCTTGAGCCGACCGGCAGCGAGGTGGAAAAAGCGGTGCTGGCTACCGGCCGCCGGTTCAAAGCCTACCAATGCGATTTTGGGAAGCGCGAAGCATTGTATACTTTTATCGCCACGGTCCGGAAGGATTTCCCGGTAATAGACATACTCGTGAACAATGCGGGCACCATCCTGCGCAAGCCGGCCGCAGAACACCCCGACGAATACTGGGACGAAGTGATCGCCATCAACCAGACGGCCCAGTTCATACTCACCCGCGAGATCGGGAAGGGCATGCTGGAGCGCGGTTATGGTAAAGTGATCTTCACCGCCTCGCTGCTAACGTTCCAGGGCGGCATCAACGTGCCGGGTTATGCGGCCAGCAAAGGCGCGGTGGGCCAGCTTACCAAAGCCTTCGCCAACGAATGGGCTTCCAAAGGCGTGAACGTGAACGCGATTGCGCCGGGTTATATCTCAACGGACAACACAGCCGCACTCCGTGCCGACGAAAAGCGCAGCCAGAGCATACTGGACCGCATTCCCGCCGCGCGCTGGGGCGAACCGGAAGACTTTACCGGGCCGGTCATATTCCTGGCCTCCGACGCTTCCGGGTATGTGCACGGCACCGTAATGACGGTGGACGGCGGCTGGATGGGCAGATAATTATCAATTTAACCAATATGTCTGTACGCTCCGAGAAAACGATCGTGGATATAGCGGAAGAGCTGAACCTCTCCGTGTCTACGGTATCCCGCGCACTGAATGACCACCCTAACATCAGCGCAAAAACAAAGGACAGGGTGAAGAAGATGGCGAGGAAGCTGGGGTACCGCCCCAACGCTATGGCCGCAGGCTTGCGCAATAACAAAAGCAAGACCATCGGCCTCATCGTTCCGCGCATCTCCATGTTCTACCCAGCCACCATCAGCACCATCATCCAGAACAAGCTGATGGAATACGGGTACAACCTCATCATCTGCCAGAGCAACGACTCCCTCGAACAGGAGATCGCCCTGGCAAACACCCTGTACTCCGCGCGCGTAGACGGGCTGGCGGTTTCAGCCACGCTGTACACCACCGACTTTTCTCACTTCGACATATTCAAACAGCAAAATATCCCGCTCGTATTTTTTGACCGCGTGCCCACCAAGGACTACAACGTGAAAGTGATCAAAGGAGACGATTTCCTCGGCGGCTTCCTCGCCACCGAACACCTGGTGGAGCAGGGCTGCAAGGACATCGTGCATATTTCCGGCCCCCTTACCTGCAACCTGTACAAGGAAAGGCTGGCGGGGTACAAGGAAGCATTGCAGAAGTACAAGCTGCCCTTCAAAAAACCGCGCGTGTTCTTCCACGAGCTTACCCGCGAGAACGCCTGGGCCACGGCCGAGAAGATCTTCTCCCAGAAACCGGCGCCCGACGGCATATTCGCCACCAACGACACCACCGCCATCACCCTGCTGGAATATTGCCGCAAAAACGGCATCAGCGTTCCGGAAGACTGCAAGATCGTGGGGTATTCCAACGATCCCCGAACGGAGATCGTAACGCCCCCCATCACTTCGGTAGACCAGTACCCTGCCACGATGGGCGAAAGGGTAGTGGCCGCGCTGATGGACCTCATACAGGCCAAACATCCGCCCGCCTACCGGCATTCGCAGGAGATCGTGCCCATACAGTTAATAGCAAGGGAAAGCTCGGCGGGAGCTTCCAAAAAGAAAAAATAATCCACATTATGAAGAAGATTGTCTTTTTATTACTCGCCTGCACCGCCGTACAGGCCCAGGCGCAGACGAAGTTATCGGCGAGAAAGATGAAGGCGCTGGTAAACGAAAGCCTCCGGTTCTCCGCCGCGCAGTACAAGC
>CBINIO010000436.1:0-4124 GCA_966250725.1 uncultured Chitinophaga sp. | reverse complement strand
GTGGTGAACTTCAAGAACACCATCATCATCATGACCAGCAACATGGGCAGCCACATCATCCAGGAGAACTTCGAAAAGATCAACGAAGGGAACCGCGACGAAGTGGTGGACGCAACGAAAGAAGAAGTGATGAACCTGCTGAAACAGACCATCCGCCCCGAGTTCCTCAACCGCGTGGACGAGGTGATCATGTTCCAGCCGCTGCTGCGCTCGGAAGTGAGAGGAATTATTAACATACAATTACAACATCTGCGCGACCTGGTCAGCAAAAATGGCATGATATTGGAATTCTCCGATTACGCGCTGGACTACCTGGCAGAGCAGGGCTTCGATCCGCAGTTTGGCGCCAGGCCGTTAAAACGCCTGATCCAGAAAGAGATCATCAACCTCCTGAGCAAAAAGATCCTCGCCGGCGAGATCGACAAAAGCAAGCCGGTGCTCGTGGACGTGTTCGACGGGGTAGTGGTGATCAGGAATGCATAAACACCAGTCTATTCTAATACGACGATATACAGTTACAGGTAATACCCGGGTGAATCTTCGCCCGGGTTTTTTATTTCCGCTTCATTGCTAACGGATTGCGGAATTATTCAAATTAAAAATTTGTTTAATTTAATATTGGGCGGTATATTGTGCAAAGTACACAAACGTATTGCCTTCATTCATTCGGCAAAAACCTTGACGGCGCGGCCGGGCCCCGCCGTTCGTAAAGACGTGTTGTTAGGATGATGGGGGTTAAAAGGCCTACAGGAAGGGCGCAGGGACCTGCGCCTTCCCCTGTACGGTTTCAGGGCGCTTTGATTTTCCTTACATTTGAAGTATTAACCCGGAAAAACCGCGCGTTTATGTACCAGATCGGAGAAAGGGAAAGAAAGTTCATGGCCATCGCCATCGAGTTGTCGTTAAAAGGCATGCGCAACGGCGACGGCGGGCCGTTCGGCTCCATCGTCGTAAGGGGAGACGAAGTAGTGGGTGAAGGCTGGAACCAGGTGCTGACGCACAACGATCCTACTGCGCACGCCGAAGTGGTGGCTATCCGCGATGCCTGCCGCCGCCTGGGCACTTTCCAGCTCGGCGACTGCGAGATCTACACGTCCTGCGAGCCTTGCCCCATGTGTCTCGGCGCCATTTACTGGGCGCGCCCGCAAAGGGTTTTTTTCGCCAACACCAAAGAGGAAGCCGCCGCCATACAGTTCGACGATTCTTTTATTTACCGGGAAATAGAATTGCCGCACGGGCAAAAAAAGATACCGTTCATCGCCTTCCCGCATGAAGCCGCCAGGGAAGTGTTCCGCGAATGGGCGCGGCTCGAGAACAAAAGATTGTATTGAGGCCGTTTACCGCCTCGTTCCGAAATGGAAGATCCAGAAGAAGGCCAGCAACAGGAATATGACCGCCAGGGTAACGATGGCGATGTAGAGATAGGATTCCGATTTTCTTTTTTTGTGCGTTTTTTTGCGGAGCTTTTGCAGCAGGCTGTATTTGGCCTGCCGCAGCCAGCCGGGGATCTGGTCTTTCCGTTCAATAGCCGTCAATCCTTCCACCGCTTCGCTGCACAGCTCGCAGTCCTGCAGGTGAAGCTCCACCTCGTGGCGTTCTTCCGCACCCAGTTCCCCCTTCACGTACGCCAACAGTTTATCCTGGCTGGGACAAGCGGTTTCAGTGAATATGTCGGCAAAATGTTCGTTCATATCTTGCAAATGGCCGCTATTGCATTTAACTGCAAGTTAGCGTTTATTTTTACTGTACTTTTCCAATAATATCCTGAGGTTCCTTTTTCCGTTCTGTATATAGCTTTTTACCTGTAAAAGGCTGTATCCTGTCTGTTCCGTGATCTCCTGGTAAGATTTTTTGTCGAGGTAGAACATGCGCACGCAAACGCTTTGTTCCGTGTTCAGCTCCCCCAGCGCGCGTTCCATGTTTTCGAGCATCGTATCTTTCTGCACGTATGGCTCGGGGGAAACGTCCTCCTGCCGCGCCGCGCCCGGCATGTAATCCTCCTTCAGCTCCAGCTCCTTATGATGCCGCAATTGCATCAGGCAATGATTGCGCGCCACCTGGTAGATCCAGGCCTTGAAATACACGACGTCGTGTTTGTTGACGTCGGACAATACCTTGAGGAAGATCTGCTGCACACTGTCCCGCGCGTCTTCTTCGTTCTTCAGGTATTTCATGCAAAGACCCAGCAGCAGGATGGCGTACCGGTCAAACAAAATGCCGATCCAGTCGCCGTTCCCGTCGGCTTTGTACCGCAGCAGCAATTCCTGGTCGCTGAGGCCCTGATATTGTTCGGAGGGATTCACTCCATTAAGATAGCTTGTTCTCCCATTTCCATAAAATTTAAAAGGTAAAATTTTCCCCAGGGCCAGCTGGGTTTTATCTTGATGGAGTGGTGAGGTGTTGGCGGGGGGAGTTCCTCCCAGTTCTCCTATTCCTGGTGTTACGGGGAAGATTTTCAACTAGTCCAGATTTTTATAAAAAGCTGTGCCCGCAGCCCTGAAGCAACATCCTCCCAGTTCTTTTTATAAAAATTTGGACTGGTTGAAAATCCAGGGGGCCCCGGCTAATTGATGGATTGGAGCTCCGCCTGCGCCATGGATTTCATGTTGCCTTCCATTTTGATGATCTCGCGGAAAAGCCGGCGTGCCTTGCCGTTCTGGCCTTTGGTCTTGTAGATGATGGCCAGCTGGTATTTGGCCCTCTCGGAATACTTTTCGTTGCCGGAGAGTTTTTTGAACTGGTTGGCGGCTTCGTTCAGATCGCCTTGCTGCTGGTAGCGCATGGCGGTGCGGAATAATGATTCGTCGCCGGAAATCGTTGGTGGCTGCGGTTCTTCTTTTGGCTTCTTTTCGGCTTCGGATTTGTTATTGGCGGCGGTCGTGTTTTTTGTTTGTGGATCATCCTCGCGGGTCAGGAGTGTTTTGTCTTTGGGTTCCTGTTTTTGCGGTTCAGGTTTGGGCGGTTGTGCCGCCAGGCGTGTAGCCGTGTCCTTAGCGGGTTTGGTGATGCTGTCTTTCGGCGCTTTCTTTTTTTGTGAAACGGTGTCTTTTTTTACCGGTTTGGCCGCGGCGGCAATGCCGGCGGCGGGCGGTGCGGTATTCGTTTTATTGATGGTATCGCGCGCGGTGCTGTTGTATTGGGTATGGATCACCAGCGGTTTGGTGTTTGTTTGTTCCGATTTATAATCCGGGTCGATGGCGGCGGGCGGGTTGCTGGCCGGGATGATGAGCGTTTCGGGCGCAGGGGCGGGCAGGGTGGCGAGCGCGGGCCTGTTTTTCAGATGTTGCTGCAGCAGGAAGATGCTGCCGCCGCCGATCACGACGAACATAATGGCCCAGAAGTAAGAAAGCAGGCTGTCGCTGGTTTTACGCGCATTGATCTTCCGCTGCCGGAGCCGTTTGTCGGGCTTTGGCGGCGGGGTGAACTCGCGGTGGATGAACTGGCTCAGCTCGTCCGCAAAATGATGGTAGCGGTCGTGCAGCTGCGGGTTGCCGATGGCGTGCAGCGCATCGTGGCAAAGATCGCAGTCGATGATGTGCTGTTCCACCAGGTGTTGTTCCACGGGTGTCATGTTGCCGCGGTGATAGCGCAGCAGCTGGTCCCTGTTGATGCAGCGTACGGGGGTAAAGATCTTGAGGACCCTTTCTTGCCTTGGAGAATCATTATTCATAAGCCACGTCCTTCAGTTGTGTTGCTATTTTTTTCCTGATGCCTTTCAGGGAATTTCTCACTTTGTCTATTGTAGTATGCTGGCGCGCAGCGAGCTCCTGCAAGGTGCGGTGTTCGAGATAGAACCCCGTTACGAGCGCGGACTCTTCGCTGTTCAGCTGTTGCAGCGCCTGCTCTATGCGGGAGCAAAGCGTTGTCCTGGCTATCGGGTTGTTGCCGGCTTTTTTTACCTGCGATTCCAGCTTCTGGATGGCTTGCTGCCGCGGTTGCCAGGGAGCGTTTGTTTTGTTGCCTTTTGAAAAATAATTTTGAACTATTGCATAAACGGTTTCGTTTATTTTACCGGATGATGCGGAGAGTTGGGTGAACAATTGCCGGGTCAGTGCGGGGAACACCGTTTCGGCGGGTTTCTCTGCGGTGAGTTTCGGGAGGCAGACCGCTACCAGCAGATGACT
>CBINIO010000435.1:0-4125 GCA_966250725.1 uncultured Chitinophaga sp. | reverse complement strand
TGCTCTTTTTCGGGGCGGGTGAACTCGTGTTTTTTGATAATGTCTTTTTCATAAGCGACAGATTCTGGTACTGTAAACATACCAACCTATCAGCAATTGACAATCTGCCGCAAACCCCGGAAATGCCCGGTCAAGACAAGTTTAAAGGGAATGTTTTTAAGAGATTAAGCAATACGGTATATATTTCTTCATGTCTGTTGTTGTATCTGAACTCGCATTCCTTCAGGTGCAGGTAAGCCGTATTCCGGTTCAGGCCTTTGAACTTGGCCAGGCGGTGCTTGGTAAGCCCCCAGAACCCGTCTACATCGTCCAATGTCGATTTCCCGGCTTCCGCTTCGTGGTGATGGTTGCCCAGGTGGTACAGGCGGTATTGCCCCAGGTCCACCACCCCATTGAACCGGCGGATACGCTCGGCGCTGCCCACGGTCTCCAGTACGGAACGGCCCCGCGCGATCGCCTGGATCATCGACCGGCTTACGTCGGGCAATATCTCCGTGAACACGTGCGCGTCCTGTTTGTAAATACCGAAAATGACCGGCTTGATGATACGCTCGACATCTGCCTTTACGGCAACGGCGGTATCGTGGTGGTGGGAATTGGTCCTGTGCTGCCAGGAAGCGGCACCGGTGGCGGTTTCCGGCTGCAGCGACTCGCAATACTTCACGATCTGCAGCCTTATTTTTTTCAGGTAACTGTTGAGGGTCACCCTGCTGACGCCGCTGATATTCGCTATCTGTGTGGCCGTCAGGTCTTCGGAGAATAGCTTTAGTATCTCCTTAAATTTACGCTCGGACAAATGAGCGCCCTTTAGGAACTTATTCTTCATGGGACTAAGAGGTTAGAAATGGCATGCTAAACCTCTTACTTTTTTCGCGCTATATATAATGCTTTATTATAAGCGGCGATTTGTATGTGATGAACGCACCCTACTAGATTATTTGGACGTGACGGCAAAAAAAATCCGTGGCGAGAAGCCACGGACTAAGATCCTGCAGGAAGCACAACAGCTATTTTTATCATGCCCCTGTAATATTATTTTGTTTGAGCGGCGCTAATGGAGGATGAGCGTATCAATCCTGCTTATCTTCCAGCCCCAGCTCCTTCATCTCAAGGTCCTTTTCCTCGTCCAGCGGGCTCCATGTTCCTTTCTTCTGCGCTTTTTTCTTCAGCGCCTTTTCCATCCATAACAGCATCGCCGGCAGGATGGTCAGGTTCGTCACCATCGCCATCACCAGCGTGAGCGAGGTCAGCCAGCCCAGCGCTTTCGTGCCCTGGAACTCGGAGAACGCAAAGATCATAAACCCAGCGAACAGGATCAGCGACGTATAAATGATGCTCAGCCCCGTTTCGTTGATCGTTTGCCTAACGGTGGCGGATATATCGTAATTGTTGAGCGGCAGCTCCTGCTTGAAGTTCACAAGAAAACGGATGGTCACATCGATGGCGATACCCAGCGCGATGCTGAAAACGAGCACCGTAGAGGGTTTGATGGCGATGTTCAGCCAGCCCATCACACCGGCGGTCACCAGCAGCGGAATGATGTTGGGCACCAGCGAAATGATGAGCATGCGCCAGGAGCGGAACAGGTACAGCATGCAGAACACGATCAGCACAAAGGCCAGCAGGATGCTTTCCAGCAGGCCGTTGATGATAAAGCGGCTGCCTTCGAGGAAGATGATGCTGGTGCCGGTGAACGTCACGTTATAATGCGCGGTGTCGAACAGCTCGCTTACATGCGGGCGCAGGGAATCGATCAGCCGGGGCAGCTCCACGGAGCCCACGTCCGCCATGTTCACGCTCATGCGCGCGACCTGCCGCGTGCTGTCCATAAAGGAGGAAACCAGCTTGGTGAACATGGACGTGTCAGCCCCGCCACGCATACGCAGGTACGGCGCCAGGAACCCGATGTCGAACTGGTTGGGCACGGCGTAGTTCAGGCTGTCGCCGTTGTAATACGCCTGTTTGGCGAACTTGATGCCTTCGGCGACGGACAGCGGGCGGGCGAACGCCGGCTGCTGCGAAATAATGCCGCTCAGCTGGTCGAGCTTTGTAAGCGTACGCAGGTTCACCACGCCGTTCTTTCTTTTGGAATCTATCACGATCTCCAGCGGCATCACGCCTTTGAAGTTGCGCTCGAAAAATTTCAGGTCGGTATACAGCTTGTCGCTTTTCGGGATATCGTCCACGATAAAACCCACGGGTTTGAGCCGCATCATGCCGAGAATGGCGGCCAGCACCATCAGCCCGGTGAACAGGTATACCATCGGGCGGTACTTGAACACGAGCCGGTTGAGCAGGTTCAGCACCGCGCGGCACAGCTTGTTGTCCAGGTAGCTGGTGTGCCTCGTTTGGGGCGGCGGCAGGTAGCTCAGCATGGATGGCAGGAAGATGAAGGAGATGACGAACACCAGCATGATGTTCACACCCGCCACCACGCCGAAGTGTTTGAGCAGCTCGCTCCTCGTGAAGTAGAACACGCCGAAGCCGATGGCGGCCGTGAGGTTGGTGAACAAAGTCACGATGCCCATGCGCTGCACCATGCGCACCAGCGCCACGGTCTTGTCGTTATGGACGGCGTATTCCGTATGGTACTTGTTGAGGAAATACACACAGTTAGGAATCCCGATCACCACGATCAGCGGAGGAATGAGCCCGGTAAGCAGGGTGATCTTGTACCCGCAGAGCACGATGGTGCCCACCGACCATATCACGCCCATCGCCACCACGATCATGCTCATGAGCACGGCGCTGAACGAGCGGAAAAATATGAACAGGATGAACGCGGTGAGCACAAAGGAAATGACGAGGAACATCTTCAGCTCGTCCGCCACTTTGGTGGCCATGATGGTGCGGATCATGGGGAGGCCGCTGAGCTTTACGTCCAGGTTGTGCTGTTTGCCGAAGGCTTTGGCCGTTTCCGAAATGGCCTGCACCACTTTGATGCGGCCGGCGGAGTTGAGCACGTTTTTGTTGATATGCACGGCCAGCAGCACCGCGTTGCTGTGATCGCTGTATAAAAGTCCCCGGTAAAAGGGTAGCGAATAGAAAATATTCTTCAGGCTGTCCAGCCCGGCCTGTGTTTGCGGCAGCGGCTGGAAAAGCGTGACGGCCTTGAGCTTGCGCGTGCTGTCGTCTTTCACGAGGTTTACGGCCACGGGAATGCTGAGGGTATTCTCCACGGCGGGTATCTTCCGCAGGTCGTTGTTCAGCTGCACGTACGAGGAAAAGAAAGGCAGGTTGAAAAGGCTGTCCGTCTGGATGCCGATCACCATCATATTGCCGTCTTCCCCGAACTGTTTTTTAAAGGACTGGTACTGAAGCCACTTCGGATTATCTCTCGGGATAGCGCCCGTAAATTCGTAAGACAATTCCACCTTGCTGGCAAAAAATGCCATAATGCCCGTGCCTACAAACAATAAAGCCAGAAGCCATAATCGGAACTTTAATACAAAACCTGCCAGGCGCTGCCACATAAGTTTTTCTTGGTTTGATTTGGTAAAGGCCATAAAGGTAACTATTCATTACGATTTATGCATAAGGGATAATTCGTAATTGTTACATTTGGGCCATGTTCCTCCGCCTCCTGTGTTACAGCCTCCTGCTCGGTATCCCCGGCGCTTTTGCCCAGCTGCCCATCGGGCAGTGGCGGGAACATTTCCCCTGCCGGCAGGCCATCGCGGTAGCGGCGGGCGATGAGGCCGTGTTTTGCGCAACGCCTTACAGCCTCTATTCCGTATCGCTGGAAGGGCATGAGTTCACCCGCTACAGCAAAGTGAACGGCCTGCACGACGCGGGCATCGCTGCCATCGGCTGGCATGAACCGGGCGCCTCGCTGCTGATCGCTTACCGCAACGGCAACCTGGACATACTCCACGACGGCAACGTGGTGAACATCCCGGAGATCATGCAGCGGCAGACGGCGGGCGACAAACGCACCCGGCATATTGCCTTCACCGGCTCGCAAGCCTTGCTCAGTACGGGTTTGGGTATTATCGTGCTGGACCTTGGGAAGAATGAGATATCCGATACCTGGCTGCCCGCTCCCAACAGCGCCGTATTTGCGGCCGCGGTAACGGGCAATGCCTGTTACGCCGCCACTTCCGCCGGGGTAAAAACGGCCCCGCT
>CBINIO010000434.1:0-4135 GCA_966250725.1 uncultured Chitinophaga sp. | reverse complement strand
AACTGTCTTTCTTGATTCGTAGGTGTTAACACCTTCATCAACATATATTTTAAACTTGCCTTTTTTGATCCGCAGGTGTTAACACCTGAACCGACATGTATTTTGAACTTGTCTTTCTTGATTCGGAGGTGTTAACACCTTTCCTATGAAGGTATTTTATATCGATATTCTTGACTTACAGGTGTTAACACCTTCATCAACATATATTTTAAACTTGCCTTTCTGATCTGCAGGTGTTAACACCTTTATCGTCATCTATTTTGAACCAGACCTTTCCTGATCCACAGGTGTTAAAACCTTCATCAACATATATTTTGAACTTGTCTTTCTTGATCCACAGGTGTTAACACCTTCATCGACATCTATTTTGAACCAGATCTTTCCTGATCCACAGGTGTTAACACCTCTCAACCCACGCATAATTTAAATAGTATATTTTTTCAAAAAAAATTCCCCAATCCCACGGTCCTTCCTTCCCGCTCGCCCGTCTTTACTTTTAAAGGGCCCTTACCAGGCCGTTTAAATGTCGCTTATGCAACCCGATCCGGCCAGAATCAAATACCTATTGGAGCGGTATACCGCCAAGTCCTGCACAAAAGAAGAGCTGGACGAACTGTTCGCCGTTATCCGCGAAACCTCCGCGGACGACACGCTGCACGCGTTGCTCGAAGAGCATTATACAACTATCGGCGGACAGGAAGCACTGCCGGAAGTGGATTACGAGCAGGTCTGCCAGAACATCCTTCAGCAGGCCCCCGCACGCCGGGGACGCATATTGATGTGGAGCAAAGCAGCCGCCGCAGCGGTGATCATCCTGCTGGCAGGCGCCGCCGCCATCTGGCAGATGCAGCGCAAACCAACCGCTTCTTCCCCCAACATCGCACAAATAACCAAAACGGACGTAGCCCCCGGCGGCGCCAAAGCCACGCTCACACTGGCGGACGGCACCACCGTTACGCTTGACAGCGCGGGCAACCAGGTGATCAGCAGCGGGAACACCACCATCACCCGGCAACGGGGCCAGCTGCTCTACAACGCCGGCAAAGCAGGCGGCGTTCTGCAATACAACACTTTGTCCACGCCGCGCGGCGGCCAGTTCAGGGTAGTGCTGCCGGACGGCTCGAAAGTGTGGCTCAATTCCGCATCCTCTTTGCGTTACCCGCTCGCCTTCACCGGCAAAGACCGCGTAGTGGAGCTGGACGGGCAGGGGTATTTTGAAGTGGCGCCCAATGCCGGCCAGCCTTTCAAGGTACGCGTGCGCAGCATGGAAGTGCAGGTGCTGGGCACGCACTTCGACGTAATGGCCTATAAGGACGAAAACACCGTGAACACCACGCTGCTCGAAGGCGCGGTGCAGGTAACGGAAGGCGGCGCGAAACAGCTGCTGAAGCCGGGCCAGCAGGCCGTGCTGGATACGCGCAGTCATGAAATGCTCGTGCAGCCGGCCAACGTAAATAAAGTGATCGCCTGGAAGAACGGGCTGTTCGTATTCAACAACATGACGCTGCCCGCCATCCTGCGGGAAGTGGCCCGCTGGTACGACGTGGACATCGTATACCAGGGTACGCCCAGCGCGGAGCTTTACGGCGGCGGCATCGCGCGCGACCTGCATTTGTCCAACGTGCTGGCCTTGCTGGAAGCGGGCGGCAGCAATCATTTCAAAATAGAAGGAAGAAAAATAATCGTGCTGCCTTGAACGGCGGCATCATCAACCAGAATATGCCCGTAACGGGCGGAAATTTTTGATAAGCAGGCTAAATAAAAAACCGGGAACCGATTGCCCTCGGAACCCGGCGAAGTATCTGGCAATTTTTGTAATCGCGTTAGAAAAACAATTCCAAAAAAACTACCAAACACCACAAAAGTATGCAATTCAGTTGTAATGCACACGCCCGCCGTGCATGCGGGCTGTCAACCAAAATTCGACGGGTTATGAAACTAACCGCATTCCTCCTGCTGGCCGTGGCGCTGCATGTAAGCGCGGCCGGCTACTCGCAGAAAGTAACCCTCAAGGTCAGGCAAATGCCGCTGCAGAAGGTTTTTGAAGAGGTGATCACCCAAACGGGCGTTTCCATCGTCTATTCGGAAAAACTGCTCGCGGACATCAAGCCGGTATCGCTGGATGTAAAAGACGTGAGCGTACGGCAGCTGCTTGACATCTGCCTGAAAGACCAGCAGATCACCTATTCGCTGGAAGGCAACAGTTTCGTGATAAAAAGAACGCCCGCGCCTTTGCCCGCCCCGGCTCCGGAACAGGAAGACAGCACGGTGAACGTGACCGGGCGCGTAACGGGCCCTGACAATACCCCGCTGCCGGGCACCACCGTGCTGGTAAAGGGCACGCGGAAAGGCACGCAAACCAACGACCAGGGCGTGTTTACATTGAACGGCGTTCGTCCCGGCGCCACGCTCGTGTTCAGCAATATCGGTTTTGAGAGCCAGGAAGCGGCCGCTCCCGCCAACGGCCGCCCGTTGAACGTCGTGCTGCAGGAAGACACGAAGAATTTCGCAGAGATCGTCGTTGTGGGTTACAGCGCCAAAAAACGAAACGAGCTGACCAGCTCGGTGACCACCGTGTCCGCCGAAAAGCTCAAAGACGTAACGACCAACGACGTTGGCTCCATGCTGCAGGGCAAAGTGGCCGGCCTGCAGGTGGTGAACAGCTCCGGCGTGCCCGGCGCAGCCGCTGAAATAAGGCTCAGGGGCGTGTCTTCCGTGAACGCTTCGCAAAGTCCGCTGTACGTGGTAGACGGCATCATCGGCGGCAGCTTCGACCCGAACGACGTGGAAAGCATCAGCGTGCTGAAAGACGCGGGCGCCACCGCCATGTATGGCTCGCAGGCCAATGCCGGCGTGATCATCGTGACCACCAAAAAAGGCGGCGGCGGCAAAACGCAGTTCGAAGCCAGGGTAACGGCGGGTTTCCGCACGGCCGACCTCGGCAAGATCGAGATGATGAACGGCAGCCAGCTGTACGAACGGCATAAAGAATTTTACCGCGACTACATTCCCGGCAACGACGACAATTCCTACAAAATAGACCTGCTGAAGTTCTACGCCGAACGCCCCCGCGAGCTGCGCAATCAGAACTACAACTGGCTTTCCGCGATGTTCCCTTCCGCGCCGATGCAGAACGTGCATATTTCCGCGCGCGGCGGCAACGAGAAGAACGATTACTACACAAGCATTACCTACTACAACGAAAAAGGCACTTTCCTCAATACGGATTTCAAACGCATCAACCTGCGCGGCAATTCCACGCACCGCTTTTCCAAAAACGTGAGCGTGACCAACAACATCAACCTCAACGCCGCCAGCGGCAAGAGCTTCAACTACGAAGACGTATTCTACGCATACCTGAACATGCCCTGGGACAATCCCTATGATGAGAACGGCCAGCCGGTATATGTAGACGGTACTACCACCGCCAAATGGTGGTCGCGCGACAAAACCAATCCCATCCATACGATCCGCAATTCCAATCACCCCTACAAAAGTTTCAGCATGAACTACGACCTGGGGCTGAACGTGCAGATCACGGACTGGCTTTCGTTTTCCAGCACCAACCGCGCGGCGGTGAACTACAACAAGTCCACCGACTTTTATTCTCCCGTGGTGGCCGGTCTGTACCACAACACCGGTTTCCTCAACGAGCTGGGCATTTTGAGCTATGGTTTTATTTCCACCGACCTGCTCAAATTCAGCTTTACGCGCGGCGATCATTCCATCAGCGGCCTGGCGGGCGTGGCAATAGAGAACAGCAAGACGGAGGCCGTTGGCGCATCCGGGAAAGGGTTGCCCACGGGGCTTTCCGTGCTGAACGTTGTGTCCAACAGCCAGCTGGTGAACGGGTATAACGACCAGGCCATCCTGCAATCGCTGATCTCGCAGGTGAGTTATGGTTACAAGGACAAATATTTCCTGACAGGCTCTTACCGTGTGGACGGCTCCACCGCTTTCCCTTCCAGCAAGCGGTACGGTTCGTTCCCCGCTATTTCCGCGGCATGGCTGGTGAGCAACGAAGGGTTTTTGCAGGAAAACGGGATCGTCAATAACCTGAAGTTCCGCGCCAGCTACGGCGTTACCGGTACGCAGGACATCGGCTCGTCCCGCTACCTTGGACTGTACTCGCTGA
>CBINIO010000433.1:0-4138 GCA_966250725.1 uncultured Chitinophaga sp. | reverse complement strand
CCCGCGGTGTTTTCGATCACTGTACGCAGCTCCTGTTCGGTGAACCCGCGTTTTTTCTGCTGGTAGAATTCCCGGTATAATGTGCGCATTACATCGTCGAGGGATTGCCGGTTTTTGGTGGCATGACGGATCGCGAAGTCGAAAAGCATGCCTACTACCGGGCCTTTGTCATAATAGGAAATGGTTTTTACCACGCTGTCTTTGGTACGGCCGAAAGGGCCGTCGCGCCAGGTTTCATAGCTTGCTTCGGCGAGGGACTGATAGTGTTTCCCGGTTTTTGTTTCAAAAGCGGTGATGTTCGAACGGATGCTATTGAAAAGGTCTTCTTCGGTGGATAGGCCCGCGCGTTTGAGGATGAGGTATTCATAATACACCGTCAACCCTTCGGATACCCACAGCATTTTTGTCCTGCTGCCCTGGTCGTAGTCGAAAGGACCTAGCTCTACCGGGCGTATGCGTTTCACGTTATAATGATGAAAATATTCATGCGCGATAAAATTCAGTAATCGCAGCCGCCCTTGCGGACTGTTCAGACCGGAGCCGTTAAAGCTGATAGTGGTGGAATTGGTATGCTCAATACCGCCCGCGCCGGGACCGATGGCGATGAACACGTACTGGCGGTAAGGAATATGCCCGATGATAGCGGACGCGGCCTCCACGATCTTTTTCAGATCGCCCATGAATTGCGTCTTGTCAAAATCGCCCATGTTGTAGCCGATAAAACGGTGCGGGATGCCGTTTACCGTAAATGGCGGAAGCTCTTCCAGGTTCCCGATCAGCAGGGGACAATCATAAAGCATGTCATAATCGGTGGCGGTGTACGTGTATCTTTTGCCGGCAACGGTATCCAGCCCCGTGGCTACATCTTTCCAGCCGGCAAAGGGTTTGACCGTGAGCTGCACGGGCTGCTGCAATTTGCCCGCGGGATAAAGGAACACGCCCGCCGGTGAAATATAGCCGCGGTTTTCGTCGAGATAGGGAGTGGCGACGAAAGCCCTTTTTGTTTGGACGATATAGGAAACGGTCAGATCGTCGGCGTTGTTGGTCCGCACGCGCCAGGTGTTGCCGGAAACCTTTTCCCAGCTTAGCGGCCGGGCATTTTTGTCCGTTACGGCAAAGCTGTCCACGTTACCGGCGAAATCCAGCCGCTGGTAGTAACCCGGTGTCCAGACGGGCATTTTGAGATCGAGGGTTTTTTCTTTCAGGCCGCTGCATTGCATTTCCACACGAAAGTGATGCGAAGCGGGATTGTCCATGGAAACGGTGAAACGGACGGATTGGGCTGCTGCCGCCTGGGTTAACAGCAGGCATAGCGTTAGCAGGCATGTCATTTTTTTCATAAACAGGAATAGATTTAGATCTTGGTGCCGGCGGATATACCAATATACGAAATTCCGTCATTTATCTTCGAGCGCCCTCTGGTAGGCTTCCAGGCATTTGTCCAGCGACTGCCCCTTTTTATGGATACAATCACAAAACGCTATGCAGGCTTCCGGATCGGGACTATCGGCGCATTGAGGGGTGCAGGCGGGAAACGTATTTCCCGGCATCATGGAAAAGCGGGAAAAGAGAACGGCCGATCCCGCGATGGTTATAAAAAGCAGGAAAGATAAAGCGAAGAACAAAAACGGGAACCTGCGGTTGACGGTTTGCACGGGACTTTTATTCGCGTACAAAGGCAATATGCGCCGGAACTTGTGATAGTCCCACAAAAGCAGGTAGATATTCGCGAGCACCATGAGGGGAGAAGTCAGCCACGACCCGTCGAACCGCACCGCGATGGTTAAAACGAATATGTTGAGGATGATGGGAAAATAGAGAAAGGCGCCCAGCGTGGCCGTACGCGGGATCAGCAGCAGCATCGCCGCGAGCACCTGCATCACGCCGATAAATGTATAGTAGAAACCGGTATGATGAAGCGCCTCCAGGTAGGCCCCCATAGGGTGGAGCGACGAAAGCGCGGTGAACCGCTCGCCCATGATCTTCACCATCCCGGAGGGAATAAAACCCGCCGCCAGCGCGCAACGGGTAAAAACGGTGAAATACCGCAGCCACTGGTTTTCCCTCACCCGTAAATGCAGGCGGTCCAATGCAGATGTTATATGCTCCATGATTTAAAAAGTACTTTGTATTTCAAAGTTAATGTAATATTTTTGATTGTCAAGCCCGCTCTCCGGCAACACTCCTTTCCGCCATGAACAGGAAACGCCAGCCATCAAAAAAGGGCCGTTCAGCAAGAGCGGCCCTTTGTCGGTTTTATAAATAATTGACAGCCTTCACAACGGGCATGACAGGCCCTCCCGGCCACAGTGGCCGTATGGCGGGGATGAAACCACCAACCTGCTTTATGATAAGACAACCGGCGAAAGAGAAGGGAGTATACGCCGTATGAAAAAAAGAGCCGGGGATCGGGATTTTTTTTATTACCTTATTAACCAAATCTGTACATATGAAAAGGAAGAACAGTATTGTATTATTGGTATCGGCGGTGCTTTCTGTTACGCTTTGCTCGCTGTCGCTGCCACAGCAGGAACACCCAAAAGCAAAGAACCTGAAGGTGCTCCCGAAAAACACGACCCATGAAGAGCTGGAAAAAGTGATGAGAGAATTCAAGAACGCGCTCGGCGTAAAGTGCAACTTCTGCCATGCGCCGCGGAAAGACGATCCGAAAAAGCTCGATTTCGCCAGCGACGAGAACGATCATAAGGATATAGCGCGCGATATGATGCGTATGACCGCGCGGATCAACAAGAAATTCTTCAAAGGTCACCAGGTGGCGGAAGTGACCTGTTATACCTGTCACAGGGGCAGCGAAGAACCGCTGAAAACGGCGGCCGCGAAATAATAAACGGCTTTACAGGAAGGGATTTTCGGGAACGGGAATCCCTTTTTTTATGGATGTGAGGATGCGGAAGTATCAGCCGGCATCACCTGCGAGCTGTCCGTAACGGGAATCTCTTTTTTTCTGGGATGCGTGTATGCGGAAGTATCAGCCGGCATCACCTGCGAGCTGTCCGCAGCAACTGTCCCGGTAGTGTCCCTCGTTTTGCCGGTCAGTATGCTGTCCGCCTGCATCGACGAAATGCGGGTGTTGGGCGCGCTGCGGGCCTTATCGGTCACCCGGCCCATTTTTTCCATTTCTCTCCTTTCTTTTTTGCTGAAAAGGTTTTGGGGATGTTTCTCCCTGCGCAGCCCGTCTTCAAAACGGTGCTCCGCGCCGATGCGCGGCGGCTGGTAGACCTTTGTTTTCGGCTGAAATGCGCTCCTGATGCCGGAACAGCTGTACAGCACGAATACCAGGCAAAATACGATGGTTATCGGCAGCGGGGAGCGCATGATGTGCTGGGTTTAATTCGATATGGTAATGACTCTCATAGTTTAACGCAGGCGAAGCCGCGTTTATTGCCTCATCATCCCGCCGAAAGCGCCCCGGCGTTAAACAGCCGGTTTCCCCCTGACCGCCATCTTCTCCACCAGTATCACAAAACCGGCCCCAAGCGTATAAGCCAGTATATCATGCCAGGTAAAATAATTGCCGATGATCGTGTTCGCCAGCCGTGAATGCTCCAGCCCGAGCAGGGTCACGACATTAAAATATTGCAGCAGCTCGACCAGACAGGAAAATGCCAGCACGCCCATGGCCACGGGCCATACCGGAGCCTGCAGAAAACTCCGCACAAAACAGTAGATAAGTATCACCACGAGAAAATCCCCCGCATATGGGCGTACAAAATCATCATGCAGGTACAGGGCGATCAATACTTCCGTCACAAAGACCGACACTGCCAGCGAGCAGTATAAAGGGCTAAAACGGAATTTCATCAGCCTTCCTCCCTTTCCACCGTAATGGAACAATCCCCGATCAGCGCGGCCACAGCCCCCACGGCGGCGAGCACCGGCGCCAGCACCACGCCCACCACGCCGATGGTCAGCGGGAACGACATGATGTCCTTCCCGTCTTTGTCCGAGATCGTGATCTTCCGCACATTGCCTTCCTCGATCAGCTCTTTCACCTTTTTTAAAAGGTTTTCGCCGTGAAGCGTAAATGTTTCCTTGAAGCTCATACATGCAATTTTGCTAAAGTTAAGTTTTTCCGGCATCCGGCGATAGGACTGAAAACTCTCCCCGACTAGGATAG
>CBINIO010000432.1:0-4140 GCA_966250725.1 uncultured Chitinophaga sp. | reverse complement strand
GGTTTCATGCTGCGAAGGGGTTATTTGGCGTTCGCCATTTCCATTATCTTTTTGAACTCTTCTTCCTTGACCGTGCCCACGCTCAGCCTGCCCAGCCTGATGAGGTCCATGCTGGCGAGGCTTTTCTCCGCTTTCATCTGCACGAGTGTCACCGGCTTTTTCAGCTTTTTCACCGGCGCGAGGTCTACCGCCACCCAGGCGGGGTCGGGCGTGGTCGGGTCCTGGTAGGCTTCTTTCACCACTTTGGCGATGCCTACGATCTCCAGTCCTTCGTTGCTGTGATACCACAGCACCTGGTCGCCTTTTTTCATCGCGCGCAGGTTGTTGCGGGCCGCGTAATTGCGCACGCCGTCCCAAAACGTTTGGCCGTCGGCTACAAATTGGTCCCAGGAATATTTGAAAGGTTCCGATTTCACTAACCAGTATTGCATGGGTCGAAGAATTTTTGAGTTTGAATTTACCAGCCGCTCGCCAGCACGTCCGCGATATGCATGATCTTAATGCGCTGCCCGTGTTTGCGGATATAACCGTCCAGGTGCATGAGACAGCTGAGGTCGGTGGAAATGAGGTAATCCGCCCCGCTGTCGCTCGCGTTGTGTACCTTCTGCTCTCCCATACCGAGTGAAATGGGTTTGTACTTCACGGCGAACGTACCGCCAAAGCCGCAGCACACTTCGCTGTCGGTCATTTCGCGCAGCTCCAGCCCTTTCACTTTTTCGAGCAGCTTGCGCGGCCCCTGCTTGATGCCGCATTCGCGCAATGCGCCGCAGGCGTCGTGATACGTGCCTACGCCTTCCAGCGTAGCGCCTATATCGGTCACATGCAGCACGTCTATCAAAAATTCGGTGAACTCGTACAGGTTCTTGCGCAGCAGCTTCACGTCGTTATGCGCGGCGGAGTTGTCGAACAGCTTGCCGTAATAATTGCGTACAAAACCGGTGCAGGAGCCGCTTGGCGCGACGATATAATCGTATGTGTGGAAGTCTTTGAGGAATTTCGTCGCAACGGAGCGGCATTCGTCCTGGTACCCTGCGTTAAAGGCCGGCTGGCCGCAGCAGGTCTGCTCTGTGTTATAGCTCACGTTGCAGCCCAGCTTCTCCAGCACTTTTACCATATTGAAGGCGGTTTCCGGGAAAAGCTGGTCCACGAAGCACGGTATAAAAAGATGTACGTTCATCGGTCAGTATCGGTTTGGGTCAATAAGCATCAAAAATAACATGTTCAACCGTAACACGCAGATAGTTTGTTGCTATTTACAGATAGCTTTTTGAAAGTTGCCGCTGGAAGCTGATCATCTTGAGGGCGGTGAGCGCGCCCTCTTCCCCTTTATGCCCGTGCGCGCCGCCGAGGCGTTCGGTGGCCTGCTCGCTGGTGTTCACGGTGAGCACGCCGAACACCACGGGTATGGGCAGCTCGAGGTTCAGCTGCAGAATACCGTCCGTCGCCGCTTTGCATACGTAATCGAAATGCGGCGTTTCGCCGCGGATCACGCAGCCGAAAGCGATAATGGCGCTGGGCTGGCTGCCGGTGCCCTTGGATTGCTCCCAGATCTGTTTGCAGGCGAACGGCAGCTCGAAAGAGCCGGGCACCACTACTTTTTTATGGTTCACCTTATGCTCGTCGAGCGTGCGCTCCGCGCCCGCAACCAGCTCGTTCACGATAAAATCGTTCCACTCCGTATAAACAATAACAACACTGGCACCCTCCAGTTGAAGAATGCCAGCGTTGTTTAATAAGGTCTGATTGTGTATGGACATTTGCCTGATTTATTTCACTACTCCGAGTCTTGCCAGGTATTTGTCCATCTGGCCGCCCTCGGCTGACTGCGGATATTTTTGTTTGATCTGCTGGTACAACGCGATCGCTTCCTGCGGCTTGTTGCTTTTTTCGAGCGCGAGGCCGGCGCGGAAAAGGTACATCGGGCTCAGCAGCTCGTTGTCTTCAGCGCTTGCTTTTTTGTAGTAGGAAACGGCTTCGTCCGCTTTGTTCAGCTCCATGTAAGCGTCGCCGATAAGGCCGTTGGCCAGGCATTGCACCACGAGGTCGTCCGAGCTGAACTGTTTCAGCAGGTCGATGCCTTTCTGGAATTCGCCCAGCTTCACGTAACAAACGCCGGCGCTGTATTTGGCGAGGTTACCCGCTTTGGTGCCGCTGTATTTGTCGATCACCTGGAGGAAGCCGTAATTGTTGCCGTCGCCGTTCAGCGCGAGCTTGAATGAGTCCACCGCGAAGTTGTTCTGCGCCCAGAAGATGGATTCCTGCGCCTTCTGTTCGTTGGGCGCTTTCACAAAACGGTTGTAACCGAAATATCCGCCTACGATCACCACGATCGCCAGCACGACGATGTTGATGACGGTCTTGTTATCCGTATAAAAATCCTGCGCGCGCTCCGCCGTAGCCTGGAGGTCGAAATCCTGGTCTTTGGACGCCGCTTGTTTGGTGTGTGGTTTGTGTTCAGCCATTGTTGTTCTTGAATGATATTTGATAGGTGGACAGGGAATTAGTCAACGATGAAAGGATAATCCTGCTGGATGTATACGTCTTTCAGCAGTTCGTCGTCAGACGGCCAGGGGCTTTCTTCGGCGAACTTCACGGACTCTTCCACTTCGTTCTTCACTCTTTCGTTGATCGCTTCCAGTTCCGCGTCGGTGATCCATTTATTTTTCTGGAGGGTGTTGAGCACCAGCGTCAGCGGATCTCTTTCCTTATATTCTTCCACCTCTTCTTTTGTGCGGTATTTGGCCGGGTCGCTCATGGAGTGGCCGCGGTAACGGTAGGTCTTGATCTCCAGCAGGGTCGGGCCGCCGTTGTCGCGCGCGCGGTTGATGGCCCTTTCGATGCCTTCGTGCACGGCTTCGCAGCTCATGCCGTCGATGGAGTCGGCGGGCATTTCGTAAGCGTCCGCCAGCTTGTAGATGTCGAGCACGTTGGAGGTACGTTCTACGGAAGTACCCATGGCATAATGGTTGTTCTCGCAGATGAACACTACCGGAAGTTTCCACAGCATCGCCATGTTAAAGGTTTCGTGCAGCATACCCTGGCGGGCGGCGCCGTCGCCAAAGAAACAGAGCACGGCGTTTTGCGTGCCGAGGTATTGCTCCGCGAATGCAAGACCTGCGCCGGTGCCGATCTGCGCGCCCACGATACCATGACCGCCGAAGAAACCATGTTCCTTGGAGAAAAAGTGCATGGAGCCGCCTTTGCCTTTGGAGCAGCCTGTCGCTTTACCGAACAGCTCGGCCATACATGCTTTCGCCGAAATGCCTTTTGCAATGGCCAGCGCGTGGTCGCGGTAGGCGGTGATGAATTTGTCGCCCGGTTTGGTGGCAGTCATAGCGCCCGCCGCAATCGCTTCCTGACCAATATATAGATGGCAAAAGCCACGTATTTTTTGCATACCGTAGAGTTGCCCCGCTTTTTCTTCAAAACGGCGCAGTAACAGCATCAATTCGTACCAGTACAGATAAGTCTCTTTGGTGAATTTCGTTTTCACGTCTGTTAAAGTTTGCACTATTTCTAAATTTGTTCGCAAATATAACAGGAAAATCTGCAAATTCAAGCAATTTTGCGGAAGGATGTAGAGATACGCAATGGATTGCGGCTCTATATGTTAAAAATTATTTAAGCTTGTTATCGGTTTCGAAAATATCACTTACCCAATTCAAGAATTACTCGCACCGTGTTTTTCACTTTTCCACGCGGATCGTAGGCATCACCGGCCGGAACGGCTCGGGAAAAACGAACCTGCTCGATGCGATCTACTATCTCTGTTTTACCAAGAGCTATTTCAGCACCGCGGAACATCAGAACGTGCAGTATGAAACGAACGGCTTCCGGCTGGAAGCACTCCTCCACCGGCATGCCAAAGAAGAAAAAGTGGTTTGCACCATGAAGGAAGGAAAAAAGGAGATCGCGATGAATGATGAGGGGTATGAAAAGTTTTCCCGCCATATCGGGCAGTTTCCCGCTGTGATGATCGCGCCGGACGATGCCGAGATCATCCTCGGCGGCAGCGAAGGCCGGCGGAAGTGGCTGGACGGCCTCCTCTCCCAGCTGTCTCCCGGTTACCTCGACCATCTCATTGCCTATCACAAGGTGCTGCAGCAGCGCAACAGCCTGTTGAAGACCATGCAGCCGATA
>CBINIO010000431.1:0-4149 GCA_966250725.1 uncultured Chitinophaga sp. | reverse complement strand
GAAAGTGTGGAAGCTCATCCTGCGGATAAGGCGCTTGCTGTCGTTAGTGGTCCAGCGCATGGCCCTGTCAAGCACGGTAGTGCCGTCGATGATGAGTTTTGCGCGGCCATTGGTGTTAGAGCCGGTATTACTTTTGGCATACAGGGTAACGTGATAGGTCTGGCCTTTTACGAGGCTGCCGGAAGTGGGATATTTTACGCCGAAGTTGTCGCCGTACTGGCCGGATTGATCGCGGTGGTACACATAGGGATGGAAATACACATGCCCGTTATTATTGTACCACATCAGGCGGAAGCTGCCGCCGTTGCCGTCCCAGCCCGGATCTCCGCCCGTGTTGCCATCTCCGATCAGCAGGCCGAAACCGAGCTTGCCGCCGCGGCTCCAGTCGAAGGCGCTGTGAAAGCGGATGGTAAAGCTCACCTGGTATTCGGAACCGTCGCTGACGTCGACGTTGGATATTACGCCGCCCGCGCCGGAAAGCGCGTTGGGCAGCAGCGTGATGCGCAGGTTGCCGTTCGAGATCATGGAACGGCTGGCATTCCAGCCGGAAATGTTCCCGAAATCGGATTCAGCCTGCGACTGCGTATACTGGCTGCCGTGAGTGTAGCCGTTCCAGTTTTCGGAAAAGCTTGATTTGATCGACTGAATACCCGCTGTGGCGGATGTTTCGTTGTCAAGCGTTACAGACGGCTCCTGGTCTTCAACTTTGTTCTTTGAACAGGATGTAATGAAAAGCGAGAGCGCAAGGGTTGCTGCGCCCAAAGCATGAAAGTGGAATTTCATTTGACTCGATTTTTTCTTAACGTGAATAATAGACAAAAGCCCATCGGGGCTTAATAGGTGAACTTCTCCCATCCGCCTATGCTGGTGCGGTTGCAGGTCATGGCCTGCGCGCCGTTTTCGCTGGATATGTAAAGGCCGTTGTTGCCGCGCAACGAGAAGGTGCCGTCGCTGTTGGACACCCAGTCGAATTTCTCCCAATCGCCGATCGCCGTGCGGTTGCAGGTGATGGGCTCTTCGCCGTTTTCGGAAGACACGTACTTGCTCATGCTGCGGAGCGCCACTTTGCCGCCGCCGGCATCCACCACGGTAAACTGCTCCCATGCCTGCGCGGTGGTACGATTGCAGCGCATGGCCTGCGTACCGTTCTCACCGCTGGCATAGAGACTGTTATTGCCCCGGAGCGAGATCACCGAACCGATAGGCGCGCCGCCGCCGGGATTGTCCACGATGTTGTACACGCGCACGTAATCCACCAGCATGGTAGCCGGCAGCGCGTTATCGTCGATCGTTTGCCCGGGCAGGTTGCCGCCTACGGCGAGGTTCAGCAGGATAAAGAAGTTGTTGTGGAACTCTTCGGTGCCGTTGATATTGTTCAGGATGTTGGCGGAATGGAACTGCACGCCGTCCACGAACCAGCGGATGCCCGAAGGGTCCCACTCGATAGCGTAAACATGGTAATTGGTGGGCGAAGTGGTCGTGTTGCCGCCATAGTAGCTGTAAGCCGTATTCCACCAGTGGATGGTGCCCAGTATCGTGCTGCCGGTGTTCACATGCTCCATAATGTCGATCTCCCCGCAGCGCGGCCAGCCCACGCCCGGCGTGCCGATGTTGGTGCCGAGCATCCAGAACGCAGGCCAGAGGCCCTGTACGGCCGGTAGCTTGATATTGGCCTCGATGCGGCCGTACTTCTTGGAGAATTTGCCGTTGGTGTTGATGCGGCCGGAGGTATAAGGTTTGCCGCCCACGCTTTGTTTACGGGCGGTGATCACCAGGTTGCCGCCGGTCACGGCTACGTTCGCGGTCTGGTAATATTGCTGTTCGTTGTTCACGCCAAGGTCGCCGTTCTCATAGCTCCATTTGGACATATCAAGACTGGAGCCGTTGAACTCATCCTGCCAGACCAGCTGGAGGGATGCCGCCTGAACGGCCGCTTTTGCGTTCTCCAGCGGCACCTTTTCGGACGGAACGTCCGCGTTTTTGGTGCAGGAAGCGGTAAAACAAAGGAGGGATACCAGCGCAGCAGATGCCGGTAGAAATAAGGATTGCAGTTTCATAGTTTTTCAGTTAACGTGTGAATAATGCCGGGTTTAACCAAGTGCTCCCTTCCGTTTGGATGGTTTGCGGAAGTGTTTTCCATAACGTGTGCGTCGGGGTCAAATATCCTGAATAAATAGCGGGATACCCTTTCAAACGGTACGTCAATTCTACTACAACATTTTTTAATTCGCTGGTAATCAATTGCAGATAAATACGTCTATGCTACTTCACCGGGATTTATTATATTTTTATTCAAACGTTATGAAAAATGCGAAGCCTGTTGTTTGCGCTGTCCATGCTATGGGCGGCCGTTACCCAAGCGCGCCAGCTGATCGGCGCTCCATCCATTCTCCATTTCAGCAAACAGCAATATTCAGGCGGCGGTCAAACCTGGGACGCGGACATGGACGCCCGGGGCATCCTGTATTTTGCCAACAACGAAGGTTTGCTGACCTTTAACGGGCATGGCTGGAAAATGCTGCCTGTACCGAACCATACCCGGCTGCGATCTGTCAGAACTGGCGGGGATGGCCGCATCTACACCGGCTCGCAGGATGATTTCGGGTATTATCTGCCGGACGCCGACGGGGTGCTGCGGTATACTTCGCTTAAACCCCTGATACCGGCTGGTGAAAGGGAATTTGCGGATATATGGAACATCGTGCCTTATGGCGACCGGGTATTCTTCAGGAGCAACAACAAGATATTCGCATACAGGGACAACAGGGTGCAGGTGTACCACGCGCCCGGCGAATGGCGGCTGCTGTGCCGCTCCGGCAGCGGGTTGTACGCGCAGGACGCCCGGCTTGGGCTGATGCGGTTCACCGGAGATGGATGGAAAGAGCTGGGCCGCGCAGTTGCCGAAAAAAATTTCCTGCTTACCGCCGTGCTGGAGCACGAGGCGGACACGCTCCTGTTATTCACTTACAGGCACGGCATATTCATGTTGCACGACGGGCGGCTTTATCCCTACGCCACGCCTGCCGCCGAAACGTTGCAATCCTCGCGGATACAATGCGCCATGGCGTGGAAGAACGACCAGTTGCTGATCGGTACCGCCGAAGCGGGCTGTTTTGTGCTGAACCGGCATACCGGCGCGGTTGTGCAGCGGTTCGGCCTGCAGGAAGGATTGCAGCATAACAGCGTACGTAAAATTTTCCCGGATGCGGGGCAAAATCTCTGGCTGGCGCTGGACAACGGTATCGACATGATACGGTATAACACGGCCATCAAACAGATACACCCGGACAAACACCATTATTTGAGCACGTATGCAGCGAAAGTGTTCAACAACAAATTATATATCGGTACTTCTGACGGGCTTTTTGTTACGCCGCTCGGTTTTGATGGGAAGGAAGGCTCCGATCTCAGCTTCGGGGAAAACCATTTCCACAAAATAGCGCAGAGCGGCGGGCAGGTATGGAGCCTGGCCGTATCGAACGGGCAGCTTTTGATGGGGCATCACGAAGGGGCGTTCAGGGTCGGGGAAAACAGGGCGGAACCTTTGCTGAAAGGCACCGGCTGCTGGCGCTTTTTACCACAGGCCGGCCGTACGCTCATCGGCTGCTACAACGGGCTGCGCACTATGGCAGAGGAACACGGGCGGTTCGGCAAAGCCCTGCAGGTAAACGTGCTTTTCGAATCGCTGCGCTTTCTTACCGCGGAGCAGGACAGCATCGTCTGGGCCTCGCATCCCTACCGCGGCGTATACCGCATCGTGACCGACAAAGACACGACGCTTCATTTCACCCTTTACACCAGCCGCAACGGGCTGCCTTCGGACAATAACAACTTCGTGTTCCGCATCCGCGGGCGCATGGTGGTGGCCACGCAGGCCGGCATCTATGAATTCGATCCGCTCAGAAAGACCTTTGCGCCTTCCCCCTGGCTTTTCCCGGTGCTCGGCGCCGTGCCCGTTCAGTTCCTCACCGAAGACGCGGCAGGCAACATCTGGTTCGTGTCCGGCAAAACGCCCGGTGTGGTGGACTTTCACGCCAAACAAAACGGCAAGCCCTACCGCACCGTATTTTTCCCCGAGCTGAAAGGCATGATCGTAACAGGTTTCGAGCACATTTATCCCTATAATGAGGAAAACATTTTTGTCGGCGG
>CBINIO010000430.1:0-4171 GCA_966250725.1 uncultured Chitinophaga sp. | reverse complement strand
GAGGTTGTTATCGTCCACCACGAGGATGTGCGACTGCCCCGGCTTTAGCCTGGAGGCGACCGGCGTTTGGTGAATGATGATGGTATGGCTGGCGGGTTGATAGGGAAGCGTGAAACGGAAAGTAGTGCCTTTGCCGGGCGTGCTGTCCACCTTGAGCGTGCCGCCGTGCAGCTCCACGATCTTGTGAACGATGGTGAGCCCGAGCCCGCTGCCCTCGTGCCTTCCGGCGCTGCCTTTCGCGCCGGGCACCTGCTTGAACTCTTCGAAGATATGCGGCAGGTGTTTCGGATCGATGCCGATGCCCGTGTCTGTCACGGACACTTCCAGCATGGATTTGCCGTTTAGCGTTTGCAGGTCCGCTTTCACTTTTACGGAACCCGTGTTCGTGAATTTGATGGCGTTGCCGATGATGTTGAACAACACCTGTTTCAAACGGAACGCATCGCCTTCCACCATCGCTTCGCGGTGAAAACGGATATCCGCGGAAAGGATCAGCTTTTTGCGCGACGCCTGGATGTGCATGCCCTTGATAGTGTCTTCAATGGCCTTGCGCGGTGAGAACACGGCGGTTTCCAGCGTCAGCTTGCCCTGCTCCAGCGCGGAAAAATCAAGCACGTTGTTCACGATGGAAAGCAATACGCCCGCGGAAAGATTGATGGCGTTCATGATCTCTTCCTGCTCGTAATCCATTTTTGTTTTGGCCATCTGTTCCGAAAAACCGATCACGGAGTTGAGCGGCGTCCTGATCTCGTGGCTCATGCTGGCTACAAAATCGCTTTTGAGCTTGGAATATTTTTCGGCGGACTGCTTGGCCTTTTGTAATTGCAGCCCTTTGCGGTAGTCGAACCAAAGCAGGAAAAGTATGAACAGCGTAAGCAGGCAGATAAGCCATACGCGGCGCAGCGAGGCGGTGTCCAGCCCGGCCAGCAGCTCGCCGATATTGGCCGTGAGCTGCTCTTTTTTCCGTTGCGTGGCGGCGCTTTCCTCGCTTTTGAGCGTGGCGAGGCCGGCCTGTAATACTTTCAGCAGGCGGTCGCTGGACGAGATCATGTCCAGCTCGCTGCGGTTGAGGTTCACCTGGCCCTGCGCGATCTTTTTGTACAGGCTGCTGTAATACGCATGTATCTGTTCCATCTGCTCGGGACTGGTGCTCGTGCTTTCCACGGAGTAAACGGTCCTTACGCGCCTGGCGGTGTCCGGCTTTATCTTTTTGGGATGAATGGCGTCGGCGATGCGGCCGAGCAGCTTTTTCTGTTTCACCTTTTTGCCGCCGGGATCGATCGTGTCCACCTGTACTTTCTTCGAGAAGCGGAAGCCCGGCGCGGACGCGAACAGGTTGTGCTCCGAAGTAGTGTCCCAGCCGCCGCGGTGTATCAGCAGCGAGTCCATGCCTTGTTTGATGTGGAAGAACAGGTCGCTTTTCCGCTCCACTTCCTTCAGCATGCCGCCAAGGTCCGCTTCGCGGCGTTGATGCGCCTCCAGCGAATCGAGATCGGCGGATACCTGCTGCAATGCGTTGCCGTAGTCGTTAAAATGTTCGTTGTCGTAAGTAAGGGTGAAAAAACGGAAATGATTTTCTGCGGCATACAGCGTCACGACCGCATGGTCTATCCATTCCATCTGCCGGCCGGCCTCTGAAAGCTGCCGCACGGCGGCGCCGAGGCGGGCGGAACGCTGCTGGTGCATATAGGCTGCCAGCACAATGGCCGTCAGTGCGATCACCAGCGTCGCGATCAGTAAATATCTCAGGAAATGACTGCGGTTGCTCATTAGGGGAGTTGAGCCCATCAGTTAACTTTTTTTTGTGTCATGGTTACTTCGTCCGTTGGAGTGCTAAAGTTATTGCAAATGTAGAATCGTATATGCGTTCAAATGTAATTGAATTGTTAACGGCTGGAAAATGAAACGCCCGGCACTGGCTGCCGGGCGTTTCCAGGGATCTTTAACAGTATGGGGGTCAATGGCCGCCTTTGCCGGCTCCGCCGCTGATCTGCATGCGGAAGTTGAGGATGTCGCGGTCGAAGAGGTATAGCCCGCTTTTGTCTTCGCCGATCAGCTCCAGCTTTTCATTGAGCGTGCGGGCCAGTCTTTCTTCTTCGATCTGCTCGGACACATACCATTGCAGGAAATTGTGCGTGGCGTAGTCTTTTTCCTGCAAAGCCATGTGCACCAGGTCGTTGATGCTTTCAGACACCTTGATCTCATGCGCGAGGAATTCTTCGAACACGCGTTTGATGGACTGGAAAGTAATGATGGGCTGGCCCAGGTGGGGAACGATGCCAAAACCGCCGCGCTCGTTCACGAACTTGATCAGTTTAAGCATGTGCACCCGTTCTTCGTCGGACTGTTTGTAGAAAAAATCCGACACGCCCTGCAGGCCGGGTTGAATGTCTGCCCACGAAGCCATCGCGAGGTATGCCTGTGATGATGCGGCTTCCAGCCCGATTTGCGCGTTGAGCGCTTCCTGTATGGTTTTACTCAGCATAAATAGATGTCTTTATATCAAATTACGAATAATTTCGAAAGAAAGCGCTAAAGCGCCAGATGTTTGCTGCGCACCGGCCCTTCAAAAAAGATCGCCGCCTGCCGGTCGAACGTTTCGGCGTCGTCGGTGGTGAAAAATTCGCGCGTGCCGCCGGTGCTGCATTTGGCGGCCATTTCGGGATGCCTGCGGAGATAGTCGGCAAGACTTTTCGCCGCAATGGGTCCCTGCGAAAGCATGGTGACGCCCGGCGGAAGATGGGCCTGTATCTTGTCCGCCAGCAGCGGGTAATGCGTGCAGCCCAGCACGATGGTATCGATGTCCCCGCTTTGCACCATCAGCTGCCGGATGTATTTGTTGATAAAAAAGTCCGCGCCTTCGCTGTCGTATTCGTCGTTCTCCACCAGCGGCACCCACATGGGGCAGGCCTGCTGGTACACGGTAATGTCGGGGAAGAATTTTTCTATCTCGATGGGGTAGCTCTGCGAATTGACGGTGCCGCTGGTGCCAAAGATGCCTACCTGCCTGCTTTTGGAATAACGCCCCACGATCTCGGTGGTGGGCCTGATGATGCCCAGCACGCGTTTTTCAGGATCGATGCCCGGCAGATCGTTTTGCTGGATGGTGCGCAAAGCCTTGGCGGAAGCGGTGTTGCAGGCGAGCACCACCAGGTGGCAGCCCATCGAAAAAAGATGCTGCACGCATTCGAGCGTGTAATGATAAACAGTGTCGAAGGAGCGGATGCCGTACGGCGCGCGCCCGTTGTCGCCAAGATAGATGTAGTCGTATTGCGGCAATTCCTTTACGATCTCTTTCAGCACGGTCAGCCCGCCATAACCCGAATCAAAAACGCCGATCGGCCCTGTCTTTTTACCCATGCCTTAAAATTACGACTTTACGCGCTTACCCGGTAACGGGCGGTGTTTTTGCTTTTTTTCTGGGGGGAAATAAAAAGCGCCGGCGCAATGGCGCAAACGAGCAGCACGGCGGAAACGGTGAACCCGTACTGCAACGCGAGGTGCTCCGCCTCGCCTTCCGTAAAATGATGCCGCAGGTAATAATCGCGCGTTTGCTGGTGCACTACGGACAGCAAACCCACGCCCGCCGCGCCCGCCACCTGCAGCACGAGGTTGTTGAGGGACGATGCCTGCGTTACCAGCGAAGGCGGCACGGAGTTGACGGTGGCGACGGTAACCGGCGTCACAAGACAGCCGAGGCCCGCGCCCCGGAGGAACATGGTGAATACGATCATCCAGGCGGAAACGCCAACGTCCATGCGGCCGAAAAGCACCATGGTGACCGCGAGCAGCAGCAGCCCCGACACCACGATGCCGCGAGGGCTGTGATGGTCCGTCCAGCTGCCGGAAACGGGCATCAGTATCGCCAGCGACACGGAGCCGGGCAACAGCAGCAGCCCCGCGTCCATTTCGGAATAATGCAGGTGCCGCTGCAGCAGGAACGGCAGCAGGAAAACGCCGCCGAATAAAGCGGCGGAACGCACGGCGGTGACCATCAGCGCGGAAATAAAACGCAGGTTGCGGAAAATGCGGATGTCGTAAATGCCGTTGGTGCGTCGCCGTTCCCACCGGATAAACAGCGCCAGCGCGATCAGCGACACGGTGAAATAGATGATGAAGCCGTACAGGGTCGCGCTGTCCTTTTCCAGCCGCGAAATGCCCAGCTGCAGGG
>CBINIO010000429.1:0-4174 GCA_966250725.1 uncultured Chitinophaga sp. | reverse complement strand
GTTTCCGCACCACCTGGGGCATCTTCCTCAGCGACACCCTGCCCCGCCCCGAAGTAGTAAAACTCCTCGATTCCTCCCTGGTCGTACGCGACAGCAAAAACAACAAGTTCCCCGTCGTGTCTTTCGACTTCACTTACCAGACCAAAGAACCTTACCTGAACGACACCACGCAGCAGATCGGCTTTTACACCGAGTCCACCGGCGACTCGTTCAAAAGCGACCGCCTGAACGCATTGTGGAGCGGCCGGCTGAAAGAAACGGTCAAAAAAGGCGAGATATTATGGTTCTCCAACATCGTGATCCGTTATACCGGCGATAAATTTTATCGCGTGCCGGAGCTGAGGATCGTGGTGAACTAAAACGAAAACAATTGCTGCAACGGCACGATCACCTCGAAACGGTCTTTCCGCGCGGGATCGCCGGGATTGGTGTTCAGCAGGTAACTGTACCGCAAACCAAAAGTGAACGGCAGCGTGTTCCCGATCTTCGTATCAAAATACATTTCCCCTCCCGTGGACGCATAGGTTGCATCCTGCCGGCTTCTAAAGTCGTAAGCAATGCTGTGGTCGTAAAACGCATTGCCCCTGATGCGCATAAAATACAGCAGGTTGGCAAAGCCCCAGTCCGGGTAAGCGATAGGGAAATGATAATTGGCGCCCACTTTCCAGATATGTTCGTAGAACGGTTTGCTGTACCCTCGTGCGTATACAAAATTATCCGTAAAGGCATACCGCAGCACCGTGTCCCGCTGCTGGAAAGCGCCCTGCAGCACCAGGCTGTGGTTGGCTGAAACGCCCGGCAGGTAAAGGTCCAGGCGGCCGTACAACTGTTCCGCCGGCACGTCGTTCACGGATCTATTGTAACGCAGGCTGAGCGACTGCCCGAAGTGCGAATAAATATTCTGCAAGGCCTTGATGCGCTGGTTGGAAAACCCGAGGCCCAGATCGAGATACTGGATGCGGCTGTCGGTGAAGCGGTATTTGGAATTGCCTGCGCGCGTGCGGTTCACTTCATGGTAATTGCCGCTGACGGTGAGACCGGTGTAATATTTCCCGGCGGAAAAATTAAGCGGGACGCTCATGCCGCCGTACCAGTCCAGCTCGTTCCATTGCACCTGCACGGTATCGTTTACGTACAGGAAACGGTCCATGCGGTAATCCGCGCCGGTGCGCAGGTACGGGAAAAAGCCCGCGTAAGTGAGCGAGCCGCTGACGGCAGGGCTGTTTTCGTTGGTATTGTAATACGCCCCGATCACGCTTTGCAGGGTGCCCAGCACATTGTCGCCGTACAAATACCAGCCGTATTCCGGGTCGTTGACGCTCGGTATCCAGCTGTGGAAATTAAAAAGACGGTGCGTTTTAGCGTATTTGCGGGCTTTCAGATCGCTGACGGACACTTTATCGAGGATATTACCTTCCTCGCCGAGATCGGGCCGTAACCAGGCGCTGTGATGATCCTGAAGTGGGTTGAAAAGCCTGCCTTCCTCCAGCGGCTCCTGCAGCAGCTTGTAGCCTTCGGCGGTAAATTCGCTGAAAACGAGCCGGTCTCCCTGAACGGCCATATGATGCACCCCGTTCGGGCGGCGCGTGATCTGCCTTACCGGGCCGCCTTTCAGCGGTACGGAATAGACGTTGTCCGCATCGGCGAACGATGCCTGGAAGTACACCTTATCGCCCTCCACGCTGGAAACGCCGATGGTAGGCGTGCCGAAGGGAACGAGGAGCTTTATTTCACCGATCGCTTCCGCGAAGGACATATACTTGTCAAGGGTTGAATCACCGGTGCTGCGCAGCGGGTCGGCGGCCCATTTGCCGCCTGCGAACGTATCGCCCAGCGCGCTCATGGGCGGGTATGCGTGCCACTCGTTTTTGATAACGCCGTTCTCATCAGTTTTAAGGATGTCCACCCTTTGCCGGACCAGGGCCATTTTGCCCTGCTGATTGCGCACCGCGCTCACGATATATTTGTCGTCGGACGTAAACTTCGGGTAAGTGTAATACCAGTTGGCGGCGTTCTGCAGCACACCCAACAAGCGGCCTGTTACGGCGTCCAGTATTTCCAGCCGGTATTGCTGCTCCGGCGTCACCGCGTTCACCACGATCATTTTGCCGTCATGGCTCAGGTCGGGCGAAAAACAGCGGCGCTCCTGCCTGAACGTCACCGCGCGGCCGGTCTGCCGGTCGAACATTTTCACGACGGAATAGTCTTTCCGGTTCCAGCGCGGGTCGTAGCGGCTTTCCGTCCACAAGATGCGGCCGTTGCGGTAGCTGAAATAATCGTCAAAACCGATGCCCGGCCGCGCGATCAGCTCTTCGCTGCCGTCCGCATGTCGCAGCCGGAAGCTGGGCACCTGTTTGTAGGAATTGGTGAGATAGACCAGCGTACTGTCGTTCACCGCATACACATAACGGTAATTGGATACGGTGCGGCCGGCGGGCGTCAGCGTATCGGCCTTTTCAACGTTCTCCCGTGTCCAGTTTTTTTGGTAGTGACCGAGGGAAGCGGCGAAGAAAGCGGCGGCGTTTTTACCGGTGCGGCGTTTCAGGCTTTGCGAAAAAGGATAGAACACGCCGCGGTAACGCACCGCATCGTCCGTAACGCCTTTCCAGAAATCTTTGCCGTATTGCAGCCGGCCGTAACTGCTCATGAGATAGCCGGTATTGTAGTGATTAGGCATGAACTTGCGGTATGAACCGTTGCGCACCTGCATATAAGTGTAGTGTTTGCCGGCCAGCGAAAGCGCGCGGAAACCGTCGAAAAAAGCGGGCAGCCGCCCCCTGCCCTGCAGGCTGAGCGCGGTTTCCATCGTTACGGCGTCGCCTTCCCAGAACCAGTCCGGCACGGCCACGGCGTTCGCCGCGCCCTGCCCCAGCTCGCCGCCAAGCCAGGAAAATACTTTGCTCACGCCTTTCCGGAAATTGTTGTTCTGCACCACATGGCGGTATTCGTGCAGGGCCAGCTGGTCCAGCCAGTTCACAGAACCCAGCTCGGTGCTGTTGGGCGGCGGGGTGATAAAAAAAACGGAGCGGAACGGTCCCATCTGCACATAACCGTTGGATTGCAGCGTCTGATGCTGCAGGATGATATTGATCTTCCTCACTTTCGTACCGAGACTGCCGGTATTGTAGCGGCTCATGTGCTGCACCAGGTCCGCCACGCGGCGCCCCTGCGCTTCCATGCCGTAAGGGAAGATCACCCGCACCGTGTCCGTATTCACCTGTTGCCACTTTTGGGAAGGCGGGTTACCGCCGAACAGTTGTGCTGCCGCCTGGTTGGCAAGTAAAACGGCCACGGCAAGGCATAGTAGTCTTTGCATATTTGATGGGTTAGGCACCGGGAAACAAATTACATACAATTTTTTACTTTCATATCTGCGGGGCTGATCTTCATGCGACAACACAGATTCTTCATTTTTCCGTATTTTTGCAGTATAAATCGTATCAAAAAATGGAAACAATTACCAACGCACCTATACATCTTACCAGCGGCGCCGTGAAGGAGCTGCAGCGCCTCCGTGCGGAGGAAGGCTTCGATCAGAGCCAGTACCTGCGCATCGGCGTAAAAGGCGGGGGCTGCTCCGGTCTTTCTTACGTGCTGGGCTTTGACGCTAAAATGGAAGATGACGAGGTATATGAAATCGAAGGCATTCCCGTAGTGATGAAAAGATCGCACGGCCTGTATCTCCTGGGCATGGAAGTCGACTTCCAGCACGGGCTGAACGCGCGCGGCTTTACGTTCACCAATCCGAACGCTACGTCCAGCTGCGGCTGCGGTACTTCGTTCGCGGTATAAGCGGGAAAAAATTATTGCAAAATAGCCGCCTCCTTTCACAGGAGGCGGCTTTTTTGTTATCTGTCCGTCAAATAGTATCGTGTTATCCAGGTATCCACGTCAAAATGTTCCTTTCAAATGACATCAGCAATTATGTCCGGCTTGCTTTGCCAGGCTATCCACGTCAATGAAAACATTTGCCCGCTTCCGGGCTACGCCCGCAAAAAGCGTCCGCGTTACAGGACGGGACACATAAAAAAAGCCGTTCCGGCAATCGGAACGGCTTTCTTCTATAAAAAGAACTTGTCAGCTTATTTGCCTCTCACTAACGGGGGCGCTTTCTGCACTTTCACTGCCTCAGTCTCGTTGGACAGGGTGTTTTTCCTGTCAAAGTCCACCAGGA
>CBINIO010000428.1:0-4181 GCA_966250725.1 uncultured Chitinophaga sp. | reverse complement strand
CCTTGAAAAGACCGACCGCAGCAGGTTCGGCGTGATCTGGGCTTCCGGCACCGGCGGTATGCAAACCTTCGAGGACCAGATCGTGGAGTTCACCCAGGCCAACTTTGTGCCGAAGTTCAGCCCCTTCTTTATCCCGCGGCTCATTTCAGACATTGCGGCCGGTCAGATCGCCATTAAATACGGCCTGATGGGCATCAACTATTGCACGGTTTCCGCCTGCGCATCTTCCAACAGCGCGCTGGTGGACGCTTTCAATTACATCCGTCTCGGCAAGGCCAATATGATCATCGCCGGCGGTTCCGAAGGCCCTATCACCCGTGCGGGCATTGCGGGCTTTAACGCCCTCAAGGCGCTCTCCACCCGCAACGACGATGCGGTGCATGCTTCCCGTCCCTTTGACAAAGACCGCGACGGTTTTGTAATGGGCGAAGGCGCGGGCGCCGTTATCCTTGAAGATTACGATCACGCTATCGCGCGCGGCGCTACCATTTATGGTGAAATGGTGGGCGGCGCCATGAGCTGCGACGCATATCACCTTACCGCTACGCACCCCGAAGGCGTGGGCGCGCAGCTGGGCATGAAGGAAGCGCTGGCCGATGCCGGGCTTTCCATCGAAGACGTGGACTACATCAACGCGCATGCTACTTCCACGCCGCTGGGCGACGTGAGCGAGCTGAAAGCGATCAAGGCATTGTTTGGCGAGCATGCGTCCAGAATAAATATCAGCGCCACCAAATCCATGACGGGCCACCTGCTGGGCGCGGCGGGCGCTATCGAAGCGATCGCCTGCATCAAAGCGGTGCAGGAAGACATCGTGCCGCCGACCATCAATACCACCGAGCCCGGCGAAGATATTCCCGAAGGCCTGAACCTCACGCTGGGCAAGGCGCAGCAGCGTACGGTGAATGTTGCGTTGAGCAATACTTTCGGTTTCGGCGGGCATAATGCGATCGCCGCATTCGCGAAATTCAAGGGATAAAAAACCGCATTAAAATAGAAAACGAGGGGTGGAAATAACAACTTCCACCCCTTTATATTTTTACATATTAGCAAATCAAATATCCCCTGTTTTGCTTTTAGTGAAAGAAAAGATTTGCTACTTTTACGTTCGTTAACCTTTATACGAAAACGATGTTTTGATTTGTTTGTTTGTGTACCCGCGTACTCACCGTTTTATTCAGCACCGATTTGCAGATGTTTGTGAATGCCTTGCCAGGCAAGCGTTTGCGCGCACGTGCGCGAATGGTTTGTGTTCGCGCGATATTGTGAGTCAGTTGTGAATGAACGTGTGTACTGTTGCGTACATATGCACTTGTTAACCCGGTTTCGGAAGAAGCCAATTTTTTAATCTTTTAAATCATACCAGTAAAAATGAAACAGCTGAAAAAAAGTTTCGGGCTGATGACAGCCATTGTTGTAACGTTAACCGTATCCTGTCAAACCCAGCATGAACTCGTAAAACCTATTCATTACAATTTCCTGGAAGACCTTGACCCGGATTCCGTGCTGATGCTTTGTCCACCGCCTTCCGCCGGCCCGGTGAGCAGCGGGGGTCTGGAACGGCAATTTGATCCGGTACGATGCGTATCCCGCGCCGCACAAGGCGCTGCGGGGTGGCCGGTAACGTTAGGGAGAAGGGGGGCGTGAAGGGGAGTAAGATTGTTTGCAGGCAATTCCCGCTTCGCGGAAACCCGCTGCTAATGTTGAAATCAGGGCTGACAACGGGCGCGGTTAATAACCGGCAAAAAACTGCCTGTACGTTTCCCGCCGCGCGCTGTCAGCCCCTTTTTATTCGCGCCTGATAATCAGGGAAATATCCGCCCGCGGCGCTTCCCCGCCGGGAGCGCTTCCATTTTATTTTTCATTCCCTGTACAAATACGTAGTTTAGTACTTTGAATTTCGTGTTCGGGAACTATATGGCAAAACAAAAGCAAAAAATCACAATACAACCCGCCCCGGCAGCTCAACAGCAGGAAGAAATGATCGAAGTGTACGGCGCCCGGGAGCATAATCTCAAAAACCTGGATATCCGCATCCCGAAGAACAGCCTGGTGGTGATCACCGGCATCAGCGGCAGCGGAAAATCTTCCCTCGCATTCGACACCATTTACGCCGAAGGCCAGCGCAGGTACATGGAGAGCTTCTCCGCCTACGCCCGCCAGTTCATCGGCGATATGGAACGCCCGGATGTGGACAAGATCATGGGCCTTTCCCCCGTGATCTCCATCGAGCAGAAGACCACCAACAAAAACCCGCGCTCCACCGTGGGCACCATCACCGAGATATACGACTTCCTTCGTCTCCTCTACGCCCGCGTGGGCGAAGCCTTCTCCTACAACACCGGCAAACGCATGACGCGCTTTTCCGAAGAAGAGATCATGGGCCACATCTTCGCCAATTTCCCCAAAAAGAAACTGGTGATACTCGCGCCCCTCGTACGCGGCCGTAAAGGCCATTACCGCGAGCTGTTCGAGCAGGTGCGCAAGCAGGGTTTCGTAAAAGTAAGGGTGGACGGCGAAGTGCTCGACCTGAAAGAACGCATGCAGGTGGACCGCTACAAAATACACGATATCGAACTGGTGATAGACCGTGTGCAGGTGCAGGAAGACGCGCGCGTACGCATCAGCCAGAGCGTTCAGAAAGCGCTGCAGATGGGCAAAGGGCTCATGTTCATCATGGACCACGACAGCGGCAAAGTGAACCAGTACAGCCGCCAGCTGATGTGTGAGGATACCGGCATTTCCTACGAAGAGCCCTCGCCGAATACCTTTTCCTTCAACTCGCCTTACGGCGCCTGCCCGCGGTGTAAAGGTCTCGGCACCATTTACCAGATAGACATGGACGAGGTGCTGCCCGACCGCAGCAAGTCCATCAGCGAAGGCGGTCTTGTGCCGCTGGGCGAAGCGAGGGATACGTTCACCTTCAAACAGATCCAGCAGCTCGCCAAAAAATATAAGTTCTCCCTCACCGCGCCCATCGCGAAAATCTCGGAAAACGCCCTGAACGTGCTGCTTTTCGGCGATGAGAACGGCAAGCTGGAAGTGGACATGGACTTCGGTGAAAACGGCTCCGAAAGCTACGCCACCGAATACGAAGGCGTGGTGAACATGGTGCGCCGTTATTTCAACGATACCTCCTCCGATGCGGTGCGCAACTGGGCGGAAGGGTTCATGAAACTCTCCACCTGCCCGGAATGCAACGGCGCGCGCCTCAAAAAGGAAAGCCTCATGTTCAAAGTGGACGGTCAGAATATTTCCCAGCTGGGAGAAATGAACCTCAGCAAGCTCGCTTCCTGGTTTGCCGACATCGAGAAACGCCTCGACAAAAAACAGAACGCCATCGCGAAAGACGTGCTCAAAGAGATCCGCGAACGCCTCGGCTTTTTGCTGGACGTAGGGCTGACCTACCTCACGCTCAACCGCGCCACGCGCACGCTCAGCGGCGGCGAAAGCCAGCGCATCCGGCTTGCCACGCAGATCGGCTCGCAATTGATGGGCATCACGTATATACTCGACGAGCCCAGCATCGGCCTGCACCAGCGCGACAATATGCGCCTCATCGAAGCGCTGCGCAACCTTAAGACCATGGGCAACACCGTGATCGTGGTGGAGCACGATAAAGACATTATGCTGCACGCGGACCACCTGATAGACATCGGGCCGGGCGCGGGCATACACGGCGGCAGCGTGGTGGCGCAGGGCCGCCCTGACGAAATGCTGCTGCTGGATACAGCCACGGCAGGGTATCTCAACGGCATCCGAGAGATACCGGTGCCGGAAAAACGCCGCAAAGGCAACGGCAAGTTCCTCGAGCTGAAAGGCGCGACGGGCAACAACCTGAAGAACGTGACGCTGAAGCTGCCGCTGGGCGTGTTCACCTGCGTGACGGGCGTTTCAGGCAGCGGCAAGTCCACCCTCATTAACGAAACCCTTTACCCGATCCTTTCCAAACACGCCTACGACTCCAAGCTCGTGCCGATGCCATACAAAAGCATCAAAGGGCTGGAGGAGATAGACAAGGTGATCGAAATAGACCAAAGTCCCATCGGGCGCACGCCGCGCAGCAACCCGGCCACATACTGCGGTTTTTTTACGGAGATCCGCCAGCTGTTCGCCGCGGTGCCCGAAGCCAAGATCAGGGGATACAACGCCGGGCGTTTTTCTTTCAACGTAAAAGGCGG
>CBINIO010000427.1:0-4205 GCA_966250725.1 uncultured Chitinophaga sp. | reverse complement strand
TTGCTGAGGGCGTTCATCTGTTTTTCCATGCCGTCCTTCTGATCGAGGAACCACCAGCCGGAGCCGAACTGCATTTTTCCCGCCACGCTGCCGTCCTGGAAATTGCCGGCCATGGTGGCATATACTTCGTTGTAAGCGGGATTCAGGTTGTATACGAGGGTTTTCGCCAGCTGCCCCTTGCTGTCCAGCCGGTCGAAGAAGCGGCTCATGGCTTCGGCCATGGGCCAGTCGCCGATGGAGTCCACGCCGGCGTCCGCGCCGAGGCGTTTGAGCAGGCGGGTGTTGTTGTTGCGGATGGCGCCCGCGTGAAATTGCTGCACCCAGCCTTTTTCGTGGTTCCACACGCAGACCTGGTGCAGGGTGGCGGCTTTGAACATGACGATAGTCGCGTCGTAGAGTTTCCTTCCGGCCATCACGTCCTGGAAAGCCTTTTCCAGCGCGGCTTCCGTAAATTCCGCGTACACGAAATAATTCAGCCCGTGGTCGGACAGGCGGCCGCCGTTCTCATGAAAATAATCGTGGCGTTTTTTCAGCGCGTCCAGCAGCGACTGGTAATTTTTGATCTCGATGTCCGCAGCGGCGCCCAGCTTTTGCATGTATGCTTTAAAAGCCGCGGGGTCTTCCACGGCCATCGCTTTGTCCGGCCGGAAGGTGGGCAGCACTTTTACTTTAAATCCCTGTTTGCGGATGGCGATATGATGATCGAGCGGGTCGGCCGGATCGTCCGTCGTGCACAATGCGTCCACGTTAAAATGCTGCAGCAGCGTTTGTGTGGTGAGCTTTGGCAGCTGCGCGTTGCAGGTTTCGTAGATCTTTGCGGCGCTGGCCGCGTTGAGCACCTCCTTTACGCCAAAAGGGTTGAGCAGCTCCATGTGCGTCCAGTGGTAGAGCGGGTTGCGCATGGTGTAGGGCACGGTTTCGGCCCATACTTTAAATTTCGTATAGTCATCTGCATTACCGGTGATGAGATCTTCGTTCACGCCGTTGGCGCGCATGGCCCTCCATTTATAGTGATCGCCTTTGAGCCAGGCTTCCGTGATGGTGGCGAAGCTGCGGTCGGTCGCAATTTCGTCCGGCGGAAGGTGGTTGTGATAGTCGATCACGGGCATGTCTTTCGCATAGTCGAAATACAGCTTGCGCGCCGTATCGGTTTGCAGTATAAAGTCTTCAGAGAGAAATGTTTTCATAAACGCGTGTCTTAAAGGACCTTGGAATGGTGGGTGATATATTCTTTTACGCCGTTCTGCATCATCCCTACGAGGTGATCGGTAACGGTGTCGGCAAAGCCGGGCAGGGTGTTGAGGTCCGTCTGCCACAGCCGCGCGTCCGCGCAGATATTGCGCACCATGGCGGATACTTCGGGGTAACCTGCTTTGCCGACCTGTTTCCAGTGTCCGGCAAAAACGGCGGCGTTGTCGTCGGTGATGTCGTAGAACGCATCGCCGCGCTGGCCATGGAATTTGCCGTTATGCTCCTTCGCGGGTTTGAGGAAGAGCAGGGTGCTGGCGAAACCGAGCAGCATTTTTTCCGGCAGCAGCCCTTTTGCTTCGCGGTAACGCAGCAGGGTCTGCACGTTGCGCGCGTTCATCTTGGAGCTTTGCTGGAAGGTGATGCTGATGAGCTTATGTTCGATATACGGGTTGGCGAAACGGTCGAGCACGTCTTTGGCGAAAACGGCGGCCTGCGGGCCGAGATTTTCAAGCGTGGGCAAAATTTCCTCCAGCACTACGGTTTCGAAGAAGCGGCGCATGTAAGCGTCCTGCATGCATTCGTACACCGTATTCAGACCGGAAAGATAACCGAGCGTTACCGCGGCGGTATGGCTGCCGTTGAGCAGGCGCAGCTTCTGTTCGCGGTACGGCGTGATGCTCGGCGCGATGAGCATGCGCTCGTCCGCCTGGTGGAAAGACAATTTCTGGGCAACGCCCGCGTCCCCCTCAATGGCCCAAAGCAGGAAAGGTTCCGCCTCGATCCACAATTCATCTTCATACCCCGCTTTCTGCCAGCTGCCGGCAATGTTCTTCGGCCTGCCCGGCACGATACGGTCCACCAGCGAGCTGCAAAAGCGGTTGCCCTGGCCGATCCATTCGATAAAACTTTCCGGCAGCCCGTTATACGCCGCCAGTTTGATCACGATCTCCTTCAGCACCTTCCCGTTATCCACGATCAGTTCGGTGGGAATGATAACGAAGCCCGGGAGCTTGCGGCGGTAACGTTCGTACAGTACCGCGAGCAGCTTACCGGGGAAAGAAGCGGGCACACCGGCCGTCACATCTTCTTCCACATACTGTATGCCTACTTCGGTAGTATTGGACACGATAACTTCAAGCGTTGGCTGCGACGCCGCCTCCAGGATCGCCTCCCACTCTGCATTCGATTGCAAAACACGGCTAACAGAAGCGTTCACCAGGTGTTGATCAACAGGCTGTCCTTGCGCGATGCCTTTGATGTGGGTAGTAAAAAGCCCGTCCTGCGTGCCAAATGCGCCCGCGTCGCCATCGGTGGATTTTACCACCACGATGCGGCCTTTAAAAATGTTTTGTTTGTTCGCCTTGTCTACCAGGTAATCCACGAGCCCGCGGAGGAGCACGCCGGTACCGAATTGCAGTACTTTTTCAGGAAATTGCAGATAGTCAGGTGTAATGCCCCATTGGGGGTTGTTCATAACGTGTTGCTTATTCAATCTCGGAAGCATGCATGGATATTTTATTAAATAACATAGCTAATTTGCAATAAATATATAATTAGCATTCCAATTTTTTGATAAAACGCAAAAGATTTTATGCGAAAGGCGCATATCAATCGTTGTAATTTGAGTTTTATTAAAAAATATCTACAGCTGTTTGTAGCGGGTTTATAACCGTATCAGCAGTATCTATTGGCAGCCTCCCTTCATTTGCCGGGATTTTCAGTAATTTTGCGGTCTTAACCGATAAGCTGATGAGCAAGCATGGAAAAGTGCTGGTAGCCATGAGCGGGGGCATTGACAGTACAGTTACGGCCCTTATGCTGCATGAGCAGGGATACGAAGTGGTGGGCATCACCATGAAGACCTGGGATTACGCCTCCGCCGGCGCTTCCAAAAAGGAGACCGGCTGCTGCAACCTGGATTCTTTTAACGACGCCCGCGCCGCGGCCGTGCATCATGGTTTCCCGCACTTCATTTTGGATATAAGGGATGAATTTGGCGATTTTGTCATCAATAATTTCGTGGACGAATATATTGCCGGCCGCACGCCCAACCCATGCGTGCTGTGCAATACGCATATCAAATGGCGCGCGCTGATGAAACGGGCGGACGCGATGGATTGCGAATTTATCGCCACCGGCCACTATGCGCGCCTGCGCGTGGAAAACGGCCGCGGCGTGATCAGCAAAGGCGTGGACGAAACCAAAGACCAGAGCTACGTGCTGTGGGGGCTGGACCAGGATGTGGTGAAACGCACACTGCTGCCGCTTGGCGGCTATCGCAAAACCGAGATCCGCCAGATGGCATTTGATTTCGGTTATCCCGAACTCGCCAAAAAAGCCGAAAGCTACGAGATCTGCTTTGTGCCGGACAACGACTACCGCGGTTTCCTGAAACGCAAGGTGGACGGGCTGGAAGACCGCGTGAACGGGGGCAACTTCGTGCTGGCGGACGGCACCATCGTGGGCAAACACAAAGGATATCCTTTTTATACCATCGGTCAGCGCAAGGGACTTGACATCGCGCTGGGCCGCCCCGTGTTCGTTACCGAGATCATCCCGGAAACCAATACCGTGGTGCTTGGCAACGAAAACGAGCTCAACCGCAGCGAGATGAAAGTGGGCGGTCTTAACTTCGTGAAATACGATCATCTGCCCGAAGGCATGGAATCCGTCGTGAAGATCCGTTATAAGGATAAAGGCACGCTGGCGAATGTGTACAACCAGGAGGACGGTCTTGTGAAGGTGCATTTTTACGACCAGGTGAAAGGCATTGCGCCGGGGCAGTCCGCGGTGTTTTACGAGGGGGATGATGTGCTGGCGGGGGGGATTATCAGGCGGTGAGATTGATTTGAATCTCACCCCGTCATTCGTCAGGAATCTTTCAAATTTTTTATAACCCCTTTATTGCTTCCCTGAATCGTTTCAGGCGACCCCCTATATCCCGAAAGTTCCCGCACAGCTTCCTGAATTGTGAATTTGTTTCAGACAAACTATTTTTTTACCGCGTTCACCTC
>CBINIO010000426.1:0-4215 GCA_966250725.1 uncultured Chitinophaga sp. | reverse complement strand
GAGATCATTAATTTCATGAGCCTTTACGGCAGGGGTCTCATCTGCGCTCCGCTCGTGGAAGAACGCTGCGAGGAGCTGGGGCTCGAGATGATGGTGCGCGACAATACGGCGCTGCATCAAACACCTTTCACCGTGTCGGTAGACCTGCTGGGCCACGGCTGCACCACGGGCATTTCCGCCCACGACCGCGCCAAAACCGTGCAGGCGCTCATCGATCCAGAAATACGCCCCGAAGAGCTGGGCAAACCCGGCCACATTTTCCCGCTGAAAGCCAAAAAAGGCGGCGTGCTCCGCCGCGCCGGCCATACGGAAGCCACCATCGACCTCGCCCGTCTTGCCGGCTTCGAGCCCGCGGGCGTGCTGGTGGAGATCATGAACGAGGACGGTTCCATGGCGCGCCTTCCCGAGCTTCGTGAAATAGCCCGCAAGTTCAATCTTAAACTGGTCTCCATCAAAGACCTCATCGAATACCGCCTCCGCACCGAATCGCTCATCGAAGAGGAAGTGCGCGTGCAAATGCCGACCAAATACGGCAACTTCGAACTGGTGGCGTTCAAACAGCTTAATTCCGGCGACATGCATATGGCCCTTAAAAAAGGCGAATGGAACCAGGGCGACCCCGTGCTGGTGCGCGTGCATTCCAGCTGTTTCACCGGCGACATCCTGCATTCCCTCCGCTGCGACTGCGGCGAACAATTGCAGGCCGCCATGCAAATGGTGGAAAAAGAAGGCAAAGGCCTTATCCTTTATATGAACCAGGAAGGCCGCGGCATCGGGCTGATGAACAAGCTGAAGGCCTACAAGCTCCAGGAAGAAGGGAAAGATACCGTGGAAGCCAACCTGGAGCTCGGTTTCGGAATGGACGAGCGGGATTATGGCGTAGGCGCGCAAATCCTCCGCCACCTGAACGTGACCAAGATGCGCCTGATCACCAACAACCCCCGCAAACGCGCGGGCCTGAAAGGTTATGGCCTTGAAGTGGTGGAAAATGTGCCCATCGAAGTATCACCGAACCCGCACAATGAGTTCTATCTCAAAACCAAGCGGGATAAGCTGGGGCATGAGATATTGAAAGGCTGAAAATGTTTTTTTGAATGATATTACAGGTTGCGTCAGGATGATGCAACCTTTTTTTATGGGTGATCTTCCGGGGTGTTAACACCTTCAGGCGGGAACAATCGCAGTCTTCCTACTGCCCGTCATCAACACTGTCCACTTTCATTTCCAAACTATCCGCCGCCGCATTCACACTATCCTCATAAGCGCGTCGCAAAGCCGCTGCCCGGTTAATACTGTCCGCCCTGCGGCGGATGCGTTTGTCATTAAATAGTTCGGAAAGCCGGTTGTAATCGCGCACATAGGAGAGGCCAAGCCCGCTGCGGGTGCGGTTATCAAGAATATACGCGTCATAATCCGTTTTGCTGAAAGCGTTGATGCGTATGCGCCCGTCGGGGCTCAGCAGGTATTCCACCCTGAAGTCGCCGGCAAAGTTCTGCGACGATGATGTGGCGCTCACCCTTCCCCAGTCATAATCGCCACCCACGTACACGCGGATGCGGTTATTATAAAAGGTTTTGGTGATGCCCGTGCTCACGAGGTTGCGGTCGTAGCTGCTGCTGGCGCTGTTGTTGAAGTTGTAAGCAGTGTAGTTGACGTTAAACCCGATGCCCGCATTTTTCAGGAACGTGTTCGAAAAGTTGTTCAGGATGGCGGAAGCCTGTGCGCTCAAAGCCTGTCCCACACTGTTTTTGCCGGTAATGCTCACGTTGGCGGAACCGTCCGGCGGCTGGAACTGGCCGGTGGCAAGCAGGTAGGATATCTGGTAAAGCGCTTTGTTCTGGTCCTGGTTGATCTCTTTCAGCTGGCTGGCGATGCCGCTTTCGTACGCGAGCGATCCCACCTCGGGCAGCGTGATCTCGTACGTGATCGTGGGCTGCATGAGCGAATTGCGCAGGTACAGCAAAATGTCCACACGTTCGGAACGGCTCAGCACGTCCTGGTTGGTGGGGTTGGCGTTGCCGGTAACGGCCGCCGTGCTGAGATTGTAAAGGCTCACTTTCGGCAGGCTGTATTTGGCGGTGATGTTCACGCGCGCTTCCACGGGATCGCCGTTCCAGGTGATGGTGCTGTTCTTGTCGATGTCGAACTTCCAGTTGGCGAGCCGCTGGAAGCTGAAGTTATACGTCCCGGTGTTGATCGTGTAATTGCCGTACATCGTGAAATCCCCGTCCAGGTTCACATTGATGGTGAGCGCGCCGGTGCCGTTGGCGGAAATGATGTCGTTGGTGGCGGCGTTGATGATCACGTCTATCTGCGCGTCGGGATTGGCGGCGATGTCCATCTTCACATTGAGCTTCACGTTGCTTTTTTTCTTCGTTTCCTCCACCACTTTCCCGTATTGTTTGAAGTTGATGTATTCGTGTTTGCCGATGTCTTTACTGTCCGAGAGCGGCAGGTAAAAATGCGTGCCGCTCAGCGGGCGGGCCAGCACGCGCAGCTGCAGGTTGTCGAGCGGACCGGTGAAATACACCCTTCCCTGCGCGATCACATCGCCGTAATAAAGATTGTTGTCGGCCGCGCCGGTATTGAGGAAGAGGAACTTCTGCGACTGCACGTCAAACTCGAAGTTCATCTTCGAAAAATTCTGATGACTGATAAACCCGTTCACCGTAGCCCGGTTATTGAACTTGTCGATCATGGTGAAAGGGTGCATCTCGATCAGGTTGTCGTCCATATTATGCACATGCAGCAGCGGTATCTTGTAATACGTGCCGAGATAATTCACTTTCATGCCGATGTTCTGCACCTTCACATTGCCGCGGAACGAGGGTTTATCCGTAGTGCCGGTAACGGTCAGCTGGCCGGTGGCGGAGCCGGTAAGCTCGCTCACATAGTCGCCGAGATATTTGTCCAGCAGGCTGATGGAAGCGTTGTTGAGGTCGGTGGAAGCGTTCACCACGCGGTTGCTGTCGCTGACGCCCACGGTGCCTTTGGCATTGAAGCTGGCTTTCGAGTTGTTTGACTGCACATCGAACCGCACCTGGCCGATGCGGCTGTCGTAATCGCCCTTGAGCGCCACGATGCCGATGGAATCGTTGTCTATGCGCAGCTGCGTGGTGGTTACGTCCGCGTCTACCAGCAGGTTGTTGAAAGGATCGTGTACGTTGATGGTGCCGTTGGCGAGCCCTTCGATAAGCGTATTGGTGATGCCGGTAGGGATCACGTCCGCCAGGTTGATATCTTTCAAACCGATGCGGAATGTGGATTCGTCGGGATTAAATTCGTTGGTGCTGATGGTGATGTTCTGATCGTTGCGGGAAATGCGCAGGTTGCTCACCGTCAGGAAATGTTTGCTCCAGTACACTTCGTTGCCGGGCGTCATGGTCCACTGTTTGCCGTTAACGGTGAAGCTGCTGTTGAGAAAGTTCACCTTCACGCCGTCCCCCACCGTCACCACGCGGGCATAGAACCCGTCCAGCTCGGTCGTGTCCTCCGCTTTCAGATCGATCTTGATAAATGAAGTGTCCCTGCCGGAGCTGGCCACGATCAGCGGGTTGGTAAAAAGCGTGCTGTCGTTGTACATCACGTTGCCGATGCTGGTGCTTACATTGATGCCGGAAAAGTCGCCGCTGGCCTTCAGCAGCAGGTTGTTCACGCCAAAGTCAGTGTACGCCGCGTAAGGCACCGCCGCGTTGAGCGACACCTGGCCGCTGAGCGTGTTGAGCGTGCCGGAGATCTGCGTGCCGTTAAATCCTTTGATGTCGTTGGTGAACGCGCGGATAAGCTTGTCCACTTCCCCGAACTCGAACGAGAAATTAAAATCCTGCCCTGCGTTGGCCGCGGGCGGGTTGGGGAAGTAGCTCGGGTAATACTTATTGAGAAAAAGCTTGAACGCGTTGGGCAGCTCCATAAAGCTGTAGGAGCCCTGCACGTAGCCGTTCACCTCGTTGCCCTGTATGCGCAGCGTTTTCAGGTTGTTTTCGTTTTTGGTCGCTACGGAAAGCGAGTCGAACTCCACGCGGCTTTTGTTTTTGAACAGCGAAACGTCGTACAGGCGGGCGGTTCCGTCGAAGTTGTCGATGTTGCTGCCCGCGAAATTGAGGTCTGCTTTGGCCTGCAGGGTAATGGAGTCTTCGGTGAAGTGCAGCGCTTTCAGATCGCTGTTGCGTATCTCGGAGTAAAAATTGAATACCGGCAGGCGGCTGTTGAAGTCGA
>CBINIO010000425.1:0-4217 GCA_966250725.1 uncultured Chitinophaga sp. | reverse complement strand
ACGAAAGCCAGCAGGACGTATTTTTTGACAATGTGGTGGTTATGAGCAATCCCGGCCCGGTGCTGGAGGAAACGCATTATTATCCGTTTGGGTTGGTGATGGATGGGATTAGTGCGAAGGCGATATATAGTCCGGAGAATAAATATCAGTATAATCGGAAGGAATTGCAGAATAAAGAGTTTGCAGGTAATGGAGGTAGCGGGTTGGAGTGGTATGATTACGGGGCAAGGATGTATGACCCGCAGGTGGGGAGGTGGCATGTGATTGATCCGATGTCGGAAAAAATGCGTAGGCACTCTCTATATAACTATGCCTTTGATAATCCTCTCCGTTTTATTGATCCAGATGGAATGGAAGTGGAAGATGTTAATGGGGGGGTAAGATATACAGGAGCAGATGCTATAGCTGCTTTTAAGAAATTGCAGCGGGCAAAAAAAGCAAAAAAAAATGACCAGGATGAGGATGATGAACGAAAAAAGAAAAGTAAAACGATAAATGACTTTTATACAACTCTTCTAAATATGGGCCCTCAGAAGAGGACCACTAAAGGAAGAGATATTATCCAAGTCAAAATGTCTTTCGACGTTTCACCTTTTAAGTCAAAACAAGCTGTGATGCCGGCAAAAGCCGAAGTCAGTACAGGCATTGCTTTCAATAGTCATAAAGGAATAGGCGTTTTTGCCGGAAGCGAAATAGGTATCGAGTCTCTCATTTCGGCCGACGGTACCATTAGATGGTATCCTCAGCAGAGGAGTATAACGGCTGAGGGAAAGATAAAAATAGCAGATGGTGCAAATATTCCTTCGCCGGACGACGACATAGAGGTTGAGGTAGGGCCAGTTAATGTGAATGTAAGCGAGTCTGGACGATTTTTTTTCGATATTGTTAGCTGGCTTGAAAGTTATGTACGAACAAAAATGGATCAGAAAATGAATCCTGAGAAGTATATTGATACAGATTTTGATTATTAAAACCGAATATTTTTTATGCTAAGATTAGTCAATGTTTATTTGGTTATAGCCAGTGTCGTAAATTTATTTTTTTTCTCTAAGGCTCTTTTCGGCTCATTTCCGGAAATCGATGCTTCAGGCTTGTTTTTATCGCTTATAATCATTGCATCGGTGGCGTATTGTCTATATTCAAATACGCTGCTGCTTTTAAGAAAGAAGGAGCATAGATTCACTCATCTTCTTCGGTATAATCTATGGTATAATATATTTCAAATCCCTGGGTTTTCGGTATTAGGTTTTGTATACATTTTTTCGGCAGGTATGGAGGTTGTTCCATATATTATCAATAATGGGGATTTGAATATTGGTTGTCGGTTTGATTTATTCAACGTCAAAGGCAGTTGTTACTACGATCCAGGTGAGATTACGAGTTTCATTGGGTTTAACCTGATTCCATTGGGAATATCAGTTTTTCTGAACAGCACGATTCAGAAACTCAGCAGATTTCGAAAAAATGAGGAATAGGGATATGAAAAATTTTAATAATCCCCCCAAACCCTTATCTTTGACCTCAAACTCCAAAATTAACCGTCAATCCAAAAAAGATTAACCATACCTCGTTGAAAATCCGCGAATTACGCTCCTGTTGGCGCTTGTGCCGTATTTAAAATATCCCGAAATAAACCAGACACTTCATGCGATTTTTCCTGATTACCTGTACACTGCTGCTTTTAGGAGTCGTAACCGGCTATTCCCAAAACAGAAAGACCGTCGAGTATGATTTTGAAGCGCGGGAACTGAAGAACGCCATCCCGTTCGACCAGCCCTTCAATATCAAATGCGTCCATATTCCCGCCTCCGTCAAAGACGTTCAGATCACCATCTTCGACGTGAACCGCATGAATTATAAAGGCAAATGGACGAAAGACCAGCCCCTGACCGACGAGCAACTGAAGGCCAACAAGGACGCCTGTACCCTGTTCTATCAAACAGAAAAACATCCCCGCAACTCATCGGACACGCTGAACATTCCAGTCCTCGTTTTCCTGCGCCCCAACGCCAGCTATCATGTCAAGATCGCCGGGACCGAATACACCGCCCTCACCGAAGAAGAAAATGAAAAGGCCGTGGATGGCATTATGAACGACAAAGGGTTCGCTGCGGCTATCAACCAGGTGATCGTAAAACAGGCGCTTTCCCCCACCGCCTCGAAACGCTGGTCGGAGAACCATGCCAGCATTCACAGCGCCGCCGAAGCCGCCGTGAAAAAGGTGAATGAAAAATATACCGTTTCGGGCGACAATTACGAAGACCAGTTCGGCCGCTTCCTTCAATTCACGGTGGAGCTCGATGAAATCCGGGATCACCTGCGGCATCAGAAAGAAGAACTTTACAGGGAAGCGAACGCAATTTTGAGCCTGGCTGACGGAAAAAAACCAAAAGAGCTGGCAGACAAGGAAGCGGAGATCGATGCCATCAACCAGCGGATCAAAGCGCTGGAAGCAAGCCTGAAAGATACCGCCAAAAATAAAAACGGCCCGCAGCTGCTGCAGCAGATAGCGGATGAAAAGAAAAAGCTGGACGGACCGCATAAAGCGCTGGCGGCAATCAAAGAACGCATTGAATCAGGCAAAAAGGAGACAGGCGGCATAATATACCCCAAGGATCTCCCGGTGGGGAAAATATCCGGCGCGGTGGAAAAACAAATGAAAGGCATCGACTGGTTCAACGCCACAAAGGCCGACCTGGATTTTGAAAACGCCTTCAAAAGCGATCTTAAAAAAGAAACGGTCAAAGGGTTGAAGGATACGGAAATATCCGCCATCGCAGACACAATAGCCAAAGGCTTCCAGGCAAAAATAGACGACGAGCTGGACCAGTTTTTGAAAGCGCGCGACGAGTTTAGAGAAAATATCGCCATCGAACTCAGCGAATCCGTGTACGCCCACAACGAGCTGGGCAATACCTACCCGACTTCCCTGGAAGAAAGGTTCAAGATGCACGTCACGTTAGACCTTGGCTACGCTTATGTCGGGCGGGTAGACAGGTTCAACCTCTATGCCGGGATGAATTTTTACATGCGGGCGATCGACACCGCGCTGCCGCTCAGCAACTACAGGGGGAAGTTCCTGGACGTCGTAGGCTCCAGAACATCGCTGCTGGTGGGCGTTTCCCTGCAATCCATCAAAAAGGAAGGCATCCGCCGGGGGATCGTCAGCGAGGATATGGCATTGGTGACGGGCGTGGGTTTCAGGCTGCTGTCGTTCTTTAAGATCAACGGCGGGGCTTACTTTTTTTATCAGTACCCCACCAACCCCCTCGCCAATAAAAACAATTACCACGTAAAAGCCGCGCCGTTCGTATCGCTGTCGCTGGACTTCAATGTCCGAAGTTTCCTGCAGAGCTTTGGCAACGGCCATGTCGCAAGTATTTTCACCGAATAAAATTTACCCTGTATGTCATTGAATATCGAAGCGCTCACATTAAACCCCGGAAAGCTGCATTTCAAACCGGGCAAACAACCGCAGGCGTTGAGGATCGAATGGTCGGAGTCCTTTCCCAACTTCGGCACCAACAAAGGGCGCTACCAGCTAACGTTTTCAGACGATGCGGACGTTGATCTGCATTCCGTTTATATTCCCGATTGGGGCAGGGAAGTGAGCATGGACGAATATGAAACGAACCCGGCCGCATTGCCCTATATACTGGAGTTTACCGGCAAAACGCTGATCTGGTACGAGGATACCGAACCATATAACGAACGCTGGATGGACGCGAACGTGATCGTCACCAGATCTCAGAACCGCGCACAAGGCTGCGGGGTTGCGCTGGAAGTAAGGGCCAATTACACGCCGGGTCAGCCATTACAGCCAGGTTTGGTTGCATCCGACAGGGCCGTTTTTATGTATCAATAATCCAATCAACGATAGATGAAATACATTTTCATGATAACCGTTCTCACCGCGACGGTTTTTGCGGGCTGCAGTAAAAGCGACGACGATTACGAGGTGGGCAAAGGGCTGAAGCTGGAAGACATCATCGCTTTCGCGAACGCCCCGCAGGCCATGGCAGCCGCAGACAACACATCCACTTATCTCGTCACCGCCAAAATAAGCGATGAAGCGGATTCCCTGCTGCGCGACGTGGTGTTTACCATCAAGGGCGGCACGTTTGAGAACAACGACACGATCCAGACGGTAACGGCCAACAGCAGCGGCATCGCGCAGGTGCGTATCAAAAGCGACAGCATCGGCGCCGCCATCGCGC
>CBINIO010000424.1:0-4218 GCA_966250725.1 uncultured Chitinophaga sp. | reverse complement strand
GGGGCTACATCCCGGAAGATTCCTTCAAATCCCCCAAATATCTCATCAACAACCTGGTGGACATCGTCAGCAAGAACGGCTGCCTCCTGCTCAACATCGGCCCGAAACCGGACGGTACCATCCCGCAGGAAGCGCAGGACAGGCTGCTGGCCATCGGCAGGTGGCTGGAAGTGAACGGCGAGGCCATCTACGGCACCCGGCCCTGGAAAGTTTACGGCGAAGGCCCCACGCAGGTCGCCGGCGGCGCATTCAGCGATGCGAAAGACAAACCCTTCACCGCGGACGACATCCGGTTTACGACGAAAGGCGATACGCTTTACGCGATCGCGCTGGACGTGCCGGGGAAAGACCTGCTTGTCAAAAGCCTCGCCGGCGCCGGCGTCAGCTCGGTAGAGCTGGTAGGCAGCAGCGAAAAGGTGGACTGGTCGCAGGCAAAGAACGGGCTGAAGATCAAACGCAGCAAAACGTATCCCGCGGAGCACGCCGTCGTGTACCGGGTTATGCTGGCAACGAAGAACTGACCGCCGCTTTTTACGAAGCCGCCAAAGCTTTTGAGCGCGCGGGCGCCTTTATTTTACCGGCCAGCGCAAACAGCACCAGCAGCACGATCACGACCGCCACGATGATTGCCGCCGTCAGGAAGATCGCGCGGATCGTCAGCAGCTGGCTCTGCACGCCGGAAGATTTTGCAAGCAGCATATTGGAAATGCCCGCCGCTTCGCCCGCGCTATATCCTTTTGACGACAGCAGATGTTTGTACAGTTCCTGTCTTTGCAAAAGCAGGTGGTTGCCGGGAATGAGCTTGCCGAGAAAGCTGTGCTTGAATTCCTGGCTGTAGCCCAGCTGCAGCGTATAAAAGCCGGAGATGGAGTTGAGCCCGGTGATGAAACGCGCATACGTGCAAACGATGATGCCCGTCATGCCGGTGCTTTGCGGCACCGCCGCCATGCAAAAGAGCGTGATGGGCACGAACAGCAGCCCGCAGGCAAAACCCTGGAAAAAGATGGGGACGGAAAGGTCCGCCAGCGAAAGGTCCGCGGTGAGATGCAGGTACACCCACATATGATAGAAGAACAGGACGGAAAAACCGGCGATTAGCAGCCTGGGCAGGTTTTCCTTCTTCGCCAGTATCACCTTTACCGCGATCAGCGTAGCGGCCACCACGCCGGCTATGTTGAACATGCCCGACCGCACCACGTCCGCCGGGCTCCAGCCCAGTACCGAAGCGGAATAGCCGTACACCAGGTTAATGCTGTCCTTGATGCCGAAGAACAGTATCATCAGCAGGATCGCAAAAATGAATTTGCTGAACCTGAATACGCGCAGATCTATCAGCGGCCGTTTTACCGTGGCCTGCCGCAGCAGGAAGAGCGCGATCATCACCGCGCAGAACACGGCGGCGTTCCGGATCGGCGGATCGGCCAACCAGTAGCGTTTGGGGCCGTAGATCATCACGAATGCCGCGGCCGCCGCGCCGGACATGAACAATACGCAGCCTGCCCAGTCGACCTGGTACAAGGGATATGGCTTGTGGGCGGGCGTCGACTTAAAAAGAACGATGCAAAGGAGGATCGCCATCACCTGCAAACCGATCAGGCCGTAATACACCGCCGTCCAGTCCGTTCTCAGCACCACCCACGACGCGCCGATGCCCACCAGCATCCCGCAGGAAAGCACCAGCGTAAAAAAGATCGATATCCCCACCAGCATCCTTTTCCGCTCCGGCAGCGTGGAAAAAATGATGATGAGCATGCTGCCCGCCACCATACAGGTAACCACCCCGATCAAAAAACGCAGCACCGAGAACAGCACGAGGTCATGCGTCAGCAAACACCCGATGTTCAGCAGGATGCCCGCCAGCAGCGCGGTGAGCAGGTAACGCCTCGTGTTGAAGAACCGTATCATCCTGAAATGCACCGGCAGCGTGCCGATAATGCCCGCATACGTGATCTGCAGCGCGAACGCGATATCCTCCGGCTGCGCGCCATAAAACGAAACGACGTGCGCCTGGATGAGACCGAACGACGCGAACTGGGCGATCCCCGCGAAAAGGACCAGTATCAGCGAAAGCCTGACAAGACCCGTATGCCGGCGCACCCGCTCGTTAAAATACATTCCCTGCTGCATGTCCGTTTATTTTTTTGATTTTTTGACGGTGATCTTTACGTTCATCCCTGCTTTCAGCTCCTTCGTATCGGGCTCGTCAAACACGATCCTGACGGGCACGCGCTGGATGATCTTTACAAAATTCCCGGTGGAGTTATCGGCGGGCAATAACGAGAATTTCGAGCCGGTGGAGGCGGAGATCGCGCCGATCTTCCCCCTGAACGTTTTCCCCGGTATCGCGTCCGCCTCGATCTCCACGGGCTGGCCCACGTACATGCCGTACACCTGCGTTTCCTTGAAATTCGCGGTCACCCATTTGTCGGCGGTATTTACGACGGATACCAGCGGCTGCCCGGCCTGCACCTGCTGTCCTTCGAGGATGGTCTTTCTGCCCGTGTAGCCGGTGTAGGGGGAAGTGATGACGGTGTAGCCGAGATTGAGCTTCGCCAGCGCCAGCAAAGCCTCGGCCCGTTTGCGCGCCGCGAACAGCGAGTTGTACCGGGCCTGCAGTTCGTTCACTTTGCTTTCGCCCGTTTTCAGACCGTTTACGGCGGCGCTGTAATCGCTTTTTGAGACCTCGTATTTTGTTTTCACCTGTTCGAAATCCGCCAGCGTTACCGCTTCGCCGTTCAGCAGGTTCCTGAATCTTTTTACGTCCTGTTCCTGCTGCCAGAGCCGCGCTTTCGCGGAGTTTACCTGGTCCCGGTACACGAGCGTGGTGGTTTGCGCGGAACGGATGCCGGCGTCCAGTATCGCCTGCTGCGCCCGGGTGTCCTCAAGCATCGCCTCGGCTTCTTTTACTTTCTGGATGTACTCCCGGTTGTCTAGTATCACGAGCGTATCGCCTTCTTTTACCTGCTGATGCTCTTCGAACAGCACTTTTTTGATAAAGCCGCCCGCCCGCGCGGACACCGGGTTGATAAAGGATTCCACCTGCGCGTCGTTCGTGTCCTCGTAATCGCCGGCGTACACGAGGTACTGTACAAAATAAACCAGCGCGATGCCCGCCACCAGTACCGCGACGCCGATGGTCAGCCAGTTGAAAAGCGTTGTTTGTATGTTCTTTTTTGTTTTCATGATGATTTGTGCGTTAAAGTTTTCCGGTTAAAAAAAGCAGGCGGTAGTAAATGGACAGCGCCGCGATATTGGCCTGTACATAATTGAACCTGGACTCCTGGTAAAGATTGTCGGCTTCCAGCAGGTCGGTGAGCAGGCTGAGCTGGTTGGCGTACTTGGTGTTCTGTATGTTGTAATTCGTTTCCGCCTGTTCGATGGATTTTTTGACGACGAGCATGCGGTTGACGGCTTCGTTGTATTTGATGGTCAGGGCGCGGGCTTCCTGCCGCACGTTGTCGGTAAGCCAGTCTTCCTGCTGTTTGAGCTGCGTTTCGCGCAAACGCGAGGCTTTTATTTTGTTTTTGTTGTGGTACAGGGAAGAAATGTCATACGTGAGCTTTACGCCCAGCTGGCCTACGCCGAATGTTTGCGCTACGGGCGGGAAAACAAGCGTGTTCGGGTAGTTGAGGCCATAGCCGCCGAATAACGCCGCCGAAGGAAGGCTGAAGGAACGGGCCAGCTTTGTGCGGTTTTCCTGCAGCGCCGTGTTTTTACGCGCTTTGAGAATGGCGTAAGCCCCGGAAGTATTTTCTCGCAATCCTTCCAGCGCCGTGCTGTCCGCGAGTTTCAGCGTGCCGGTGTCCACGGGAACGACGCGGGTATCTGCATCGAGGTTTAAGAGATTGTTCAGCTTCTGATTGCTGATGAGATAGTCGTTTTTATTCGCGTCCTCGCTGAGCAGCACGTTGGACAATTGCACGTCCGCCCGCAGCACATCGCTTTTGGTGACCTTCCCGTTCGCGTAAAAAACGCCGATGTTCTTCAGGCGCAGCCGCGCCCGTGCCACCTGGTCCGCTATCAGCTGCTCCTGGAAATAATACCTTACCATGTCGAGATATTGCAGCGTTACCTGCAGCGAGATATTCGCTTCCTGCTCTTTTGTGTTCAGCAAAGCGAGCTCGTTTTTTTGTTTCATATCGTTGACCATGGCGCGTTGCCTGCCGCCGGCGTACAGGTTGAAAGACGCTTCCAGCCCCAGCGAGCCGCCGTCGAGCA
>CBINIO010000423.1:0-4229 GCA_966250725.1 uncultured Chitinophaga sp. | reverse complement strand
GCTTCAAGTTCGTGCTGTGGTGGATCACGCGGAATTACGAAAGCTCGCAGATCATGGGTATGGACGCGGTGTTCGTGCACCTGGTGGAAAAATATTACATGAACGGGGACGCCTACTGGCTGAACGAAGAGCAGAAGAACAAGATCATAGAAAGGGCCGTGGCGATAGCGCCGAACCTGATCGGGCAGCAGGCTGCGCCGCTCGTGCTGCAGGATACGGCGTCCAAACGGGCATCCCTGTACGATATTAAATCCAAATACACCGTGGTCGTGTTCTGGGACCCCACCTGCGGGCATTGCGTCACCGAAGTGCCGAAGCTCGATTCCGCTTTTAAAGCCAGCTGGAAGAAAAAAGGCGTGACGATGTACGGCGTGCGCACGGACGGAACAAAAGAGGAGTGGACGAAGTTTATCCGCGACCAGCACCTCAGCGGCTGGATACACGCCTGGGACCCCGGCTACACCAGCAACTACCGCAAGTTCTACGATGTGTATGCGACACCGGTAGTATACCTGCTGGACGAAAATAAAAAGATACTCGCCAAGCGTCTCGGCGTTACGCAGCTGGACGAATTCCTGGATCGGCTTTCCACGGTGAAGCCGCGCCAATAGCCGTTGCAAGCGGTTCATTTTCAGTCTGCTAGCAATAACAATTGTGCCTTTGGCACGTTCTTTGGATTCTTTCCGTCATCACCAAAACCTTTGGTTATGACGAAAAAGATTGTTCTCTCATGTATGGCTATCGGCCTTTCGGTAGCTGCAATGGCGCAGGTCAGAGTAGGTGTGAAAGGTGGCTGGAACATCGCGAATGTTACCAACACCAACAGCGGTGGCGTTGACAACAGCCGCGCGTTAAATTCTTTCCATGTAGGCGCTATAGCGGATTTCCCGCTTTCCGAAATAATATCCATTCAGCCGGGCGTTTTCTACACCGGTAAAGGCACCAAGATAGAAGACGGCGAACCGGACGATGCCGTTTATTTCAAGACCACCACCAATCCCCGTTACATCGAGATCCCCGTGAACTTCGTGGGTAAGATCCCCGTCGGCCAGGACACCAGGCTGTTCCTCGGCGTAGGCCCTTATGCGGCGTTTGGCGTGGCGGGCAAGAACAAGTATGAGACCACCATCGCGGGCGTGCACAGCAGCGGCGAGGACGACATCAAATGGGACGACGATACCCCGCTCAATTCCGGCGACCCCAACCAGGGCTATGACAAATACAAACGTTTTGATTACGGCGGCAACCTGCTCGCCGGTGTGGAGTTCGGCAACTTTTTGCTGTCCGCGCAATACGGCATGGGCTTTGGTAAACTGTACTCAGGCACGGACGACGGGCGGGACGACAAAAGCAAGAACCGTGTATGGAGCTTCTCCGTCGGTTATCTTTTCGGCGGCACGAAATAAACAATTTCGCGCGAAGCGAGTTTAATAAGCATACCATTTCATCCTGACACATATATCTTTTTTTAAAACAAAACAACACATGAAAAAAGCACTCTTATCCGTTGCGGCCCTGCTGATCGCCGGCGCCACATTCGCGCAGACCAAGTTTGGCATCGTGGCGGGACCCAGCTTTTCGAGCTACACCACCAAAGTAAACGGAGACAAGGAAACCAGCGACCTGCTGACCAATTTCAGGGCCGGCCTTACGGCGGACCTTCAGCTGGCGGACGAGTTTTACATTCAGCCGAGCCTGTTATATACGGGTAAAGGCGGTAAGGAGGAAGTATTGGGATTTGATACGAAAGCGCGCATCAATTACCTGGAGCTGCCGATCAACTTCATGTACAAGCCCGAAGTAGGCAACGGCAATCTTTTTATCGGCCTCGGCCCTTACTTCGCGCTGGGATTGAACGGCACCAACGAAACGGTGATCAATGACGCCGTGGTGAAAAGCGACATCGATTTCGACGACGACAACGGGTTCAAAAGATTCGACGCCGGCGCCAACTTCCAGGTGGGTTATGAAATGCCGATGGGCCTTAATTTCGGGCTGTTTACCGATCTCGGCCTGGTGAACCTCTGGAAAGACGGCGACAGCGACAATTCTTTCCGCAACACCGCATTTGGCGTGACCGTCGGCTATAAGTTCGGCGGACAATAACCGATTTTTTCATCGCAACTATCGGATGAACCGGTGGGTTATGCATAATGGTTTACCAGTATGCATTTCCCGCCGGTTTTTTTGTGCGGCGGCCTGAACAATCACGGTTGTTTTCCTGTTAATTCCTCGTAACCATCATCCAGACAACCGACAGTTCCAATGTTACCTTTCGATGATTCCTGCCATTTCATTTTCAGGACGTTATGATTTTGAGAAAGTTTGCAGTATGTTTGCGCTGCATACAACGCGACATGTGAAAGACCTGACCTGAACCGTTCGAGCGCACCTTACCCCTGTTACTTTCTCCTATAGCTCAAGGTGATCCTATTAAAAACTACCGTATGAGGATTTTTACATTACTCACTGTAATGCTGCTTTATTGTTTTTCGACTGCTTTTTCCCAGGTTAGCATGGGCATCCGCGGCGGCTATACCGCGTCCAATATGGAAGTCACCGGCGACTCGCCCGGCGGCTTCGCCTATCCCGGCGTAAGCATGGAAACGCGGCACGGCTGGCACGTAGAGCTGCTGCTGAACGTTCCCGTGACCGGCGGCCTGTATTTCCAGCCGGCTTTCCGGTACATCACCAAAGGCGCCTGTATTGAAGAAACGCCCGGCCGCAAAATGGAGCTGTCCGGCGTGTATATTCCCGAAGGGAATGCGCTGCGGCTGAATTATCTGGAAATGCCGGTGAACTTCGTATATAAGTACCCGTTATTCAAGGGAAAGATCACCGCGGGCCTCGGGCCTTACATCGCGCGCGGGCTGAACGGCCGCTACAGCTACAACATCGTGCAGGACGGGCGCGACGTTACCCGGCATGTGAAGGACGTGCAGTTCTCCCGCAGGAGCAACGACAACCTCGCCGTGCAGCGCATGCACCCCTGGGACGCCGGCGCCAACTTCGCGCTGGGGTACGAGTTCGACAACTGCCTGATGCTGGGCGTCAATTACAGCCTGGGGATGACGGACAACGACCGCAGCGAATTTACCGAAAGCAGGAACCGGTACCTCGCCGTAAGCGTGGGCATCCTTTTTAACCGCGAAGATTACTGATTACACCTATAAAACCGAAGCGGGGCCGTGTAATGCGGTCCCGCTTTTTTTTGCACGCTGATAGGGGTGAGGGAAATTACCCGCGTCATACAATCAGCAATACATCACCAATAAGTCTAAACAAGGTGTGACAGTTATAGGGAAATTGTGCCATTGCGTATCAACGCAATGGTTTTTTTATGTGTGACGGAAGATCAGATCACGGCTGACACCACCTGTTTGATCACATGCGGTTTGCCCAGCGTGTAATAATGCAGCACGGGGGAACCGGCGGCTTTCAGCTCTTTGGACTGCTGGATGAGCCATTCGGTGCCCACCACTTCCACTTCCTTGTCCGTTTTGCATTTTTGCACCTCGCTCGCCAGTTCCTCGGGCATGTCCACATGAAAGGTGCGGGGCAGCACGTTGAGCTGTTTGCGGGTGGTAAGCGGCTTCAGACCGGGGATGATGGGAACGGTGATGCCGTTTTCGCGGCATTTGGCTACGAAGTCGAAGAATTTTTTATTGTCGAAGAACATCTGGGTGACGATATAATCCGCGCCGCCTTCCACTTTTTTGCGGAGGTACGCCATGTCGGTCTGCAGGTTGGGGGCTTCGAAATGTTTTTCCGGGTAGCCGGCCACGCCGATGCAGAACTTGGTTTTGATGCCGCCCATGAGATCGTCCTCGAGGTAGATGCCGTTGTTCATATTGGTCACCTGCTGGAGCAGCTCCAGCGCGTAGCGGTGGCCGTTGGGATGGGCTTCGAAGAAGGTTTCGTTCCTGGGCGCGTCCCCGCGGAGCACCAGCACGTTGTCGATGCCCAGGAAGTTGAGGTCGATCAGCGCGTTTTCCGTTTCTTCCTTGCTGAAGCCTCCGCAGATGAGGTGGGGCACGGCGTCGATCTTGTAGTGGTTCATGATGGCGGCGCAAATGCCCACGGTGCCGGGGCGCTTGCGGATCTCCACTTTGTCGAACGAGCCGTCGGCTCGTTTTTTGAACATATGTTCGCTGCGGTGATAGGTAACGTTGATGTACGATGGTTTGAATTCCATGAGGGGTTCAAGGTGGTCGTAGATCGATTCGATG
>CBINIO010000422.1:0-4246 GCA_966250725.1 uncultured Chitinophaga sp. | reverse complement strand
CCGGCAGGTACTTGGCAAAGCGCGCGCCGCTGTTCTCTTCACCATCCATCATCGTTCCTTCGCCGGTTTGGCCCTGGGAATTTTTGCGGATCTCTTTCACGAAGATAAGGGGTTTCCCGTTATATTCTTCAGTACCGAGCACTAAAGAATCCCCCACGTTCTCCCGGAGGGCGGGATGTTTCTTCAGCGGGCCGATCAGCATCCAGTTCGTCTTGCGCAGATCGTTGTCCGCAAAGGCGTCGTAGGCCGTGGGTATCACCACGATGCCATTGTTGCCCCTGAAGCCGGAGTTGTAGGCCTGGCCCTGCAGGTAATGCCAGAGGTCGCCCTGGAACCCGAAGCGGAAGTTGCCGATCGTGTAGTCGTACGCGATCTGGAACAGGTTTTCGGCGCTCTTGTGGTTGTCGGTGGCAAAAGGCTTCATGATGTTGCTCTCCAGCTGCGGAGCGGCGCCGCTGAGACTGCCGCAGGAGCCGTCGATGATCTTGTCGCAGGCGGCTATGCATTCGTCCCATTTGGCCGCGCCCGTCCATACCTGCGCGTTGAGGTACAGCTCGGCCAGCATCGCGTAGCCGGCGGCCTTCGTTACGCGGCCTTCCAGCCCGGGCGCCAGCTTGGGCAGCTGGTCCACGTTCTCCTTCAGCTCTTTTTCGATGAAGGCCCACACTTCCGCGCGCGGCGCATTGGCAGGACTGGCGGGCTCTCCCACTTCCGTTACGATGGGGATGTTGCCATACAGGTCCATCAGCTTCAGGTAATGCCAGGCCCGCAGCACTTTGGTTTCGGCGATGATCGAGGCTTTTTCCTCGTCCGTCATGCCGATGGTCTTGAAATCAATGGCGGAAAGGTCCTTGATGGTATTGTTGCAAAAACCCAGCCCCCAGTACATGAGCCTCCAGGGGTTCCAGGCGTTGTTGTCGTTGGATATCCAGGTATGGCGGTGCAGGCGGATCCAGTCGCCGTTATCGAAGCCGTGGCGGCCTTTGGTGGGCCATGCCAGCTGGTCGGCGCTCAGCTCGCTTACGCGCCAGTAGCCCACCTGCCCGGTGGGCGCGGCCCATGCGTTGGCGTGCGTGAAAGGCCGGAGCACGGCGGCCATTACTTCCGTGCGGTTGTTATAAAAATTGTCCGCCGGTATTTCGCTGTATACTTTTTCCTCCAGGTCGGTACAGGCTGCGGCTCCCGTAAGCATCAGCAGCGCCGCCATTCCCCAAACTTTATGTTTCTTTTGCATGATCTTCATTTTTTGGAATTTTTAGAATCCGAGCGTCAGGCCCAGGGTGTAAGAACGTGTTCTCGGATAAAAGCCGCGCCCGTCGATGCCGGTGGTGGTGCCGTTATCTTCCAGCTCGGGGTCGAGACCGGAATATTGGGTGATGGTCACCAGGTTGCGGCCGGACACGTATACACGCAGGTTGCGGATGTAGTTGTTGTGGAAACGGAAATTGTAGCCCAACGCCACGTTATCCAGCTTTACAAAGCCGCCCGGCTCGAGGTAATAATCGGAATACTGGGCGGGCGCTTTCAGGTTCGCGTGTTTGGTGATGGCGCTGCGCAGCACGTTGTTGGGAAGCCAGCTCTGGTTGCCGAAATACATTTCCTGGAGATTCAGGATGTCGAAGCCGAGCTTGCCGCGCCAGAAAATGGTCATGTCCCAGTTCTTGTAACGCAGGTTGTTGTTCCAGCTGAACATCATCTTCGGCACGCCGTTGCCGATCACGGTCATGTCTTCTTCGGTGATGTCGCCGGGCGCGACTTTAGAGCCGTCTTTTTTGTAGAACAGCCAGCCGCCCGCATCGTCAAAACCGGCGAAACGTTTGCCGTAGAAATTGCCCAGCGGGCCGCCTTCCACCACGCGGATGGCGGGGCCGAGGTTGCCGGGCGAAGGCAGGCCGCCAAAGGTCAGCTGGTCCAGCCTGTACAGGTCGTTCGAAATGGAGGTCATTTCGTTCTGCTGACGGTTGAACGTAACGTCGGTGGAATACACGAAGTCTTTTGTCTGCACCGGCACACCGCTCAGCACGATCTCGAAGCCTTTGTTGGAAATAGTGCCCACGTTGGTGTAGATGGTGCTGGTCACGAAAGGCGGCAGCTGCGTGTCGTAATCATACAGCAGGTCCTGCGTTTTGCGCTGGTACACGTCGAACGAACCGCTCAGGCGGTTGTTGAATAAAGAGAAATCCGTACCCAGGTTCCATTCTTTTTTCTTTTCCCAGCGAAGGTCAGGGTTCGGGTTGCGGGACGGGCCGAAGGTCTGGTACCATTCGCCGTTTTGCAGGTATGCGCCGCCTGTGCTGAGCAGGATCAGCGAGTTGTAGCTGGCGAACCCGGAGTTGCCCGTTACGCCGTAACCCGCGCGCAGCTTCAGCTGGTTGAAAATGCGGCTGCCTTTCATAAAGTCTTCCTCGTGCAGCGACCAGCCTACGGAGAACGCGGGGAAATTCGCCCATTTGTTGTTGCCGCCGAATTTGGAGGAGCCTTCATGACGGAGGATGGCCTGCGCAAAATATTTCTGCTTGAAAGAATAGTTGACCCTGCCAAAAAAAGCGACGAGCTTGTAGTCCGTTTTATTGCTGCCCATGCCGGCCCTGCCTTTGGTGAGGTAGAGGCCATTGCCGAGGTTCCAGTCCTGGAACGCGTCGGTGATGAAGCCGGAGTTGTTGGCGTTGAAGGATTCAACCGTGTTGTAATAGTAGCTGTAGCCGCCGATCGCGGTGATCGCATGGTCCGTATTGATCACGGTGTTGTAATCGATGGTGGATTCGAAGGTCTGGTCCATTTCCATGCGGTTGCTTTTGTAAGCGTAGCCGCCGCCTTCGTAGCTCTGTTGGGAGGATTGCGATGCGCGGAGGCGGTATTGCCGGTCGTTCCAGCTGTTTTTCACCACGGCGCCAAAGGCGGATACGCGGAGGCCCTTGATCACTTCCAGGGTGACCTTGCCGTCTCCCTGGATGGTTTGCTGGTCGCGTTCGCTCAACTCCTGCTCCAGGCGCGCGATGGGATTGTAGTTATTGAAAGCGGAAGTTTGCAGGAACGTACCGTCAGGGTTCCTTACGGGCGCGGTCGGGTTGCGTTGAACGGCCTGTTCGAAATCGCCGGCGGAACCGCCCAGCAGGTCGGCCTTGTTAAAATTGGCGGCGAGGTTGGCCGTCATGCTCAGCTTGCCTTGCAGGCCCAGCTGGTTGAAGTTTAAACGGCCGCCGTACTGATTGCGGTAGTTGCGTTTGGCGATGCCTTCGGCGCGGTTGTAATACACGGCGCCGCGGTAGTTGGACTTGTCCGTACCGCCGGTGGCAGAAAGCGTATAATACTGGCTGAGATTCTTTTTATTGATCAGCTCATCGTAGATGTCGGTATCGCCGCCCAGGTCTTCGTCAGGCGCCAGCTTGCGGTATTCGTCGGCGGAGAGCATGTCCGGCCGTTTTGCGATGGCGTCCCTTTGCAGGTACGTGGCGAAGTTGTATTGCGGTTCGCCGCTTTTGCCTTTTTTGGTGGTGATGAGGATCACGCCGCCGGTGCCGCGCGTGCCGTAGATGGCGGCGGCGGAACCGTCGCGCAGCACGTCGATGGAGGCGATGTCTTCCTGCTGCAGCAGGTCGAGGTTGCCGCCGGGCACGCCGTCTATCACGATCAGCGGGGCTACGGCGCCGCCGAGGGTGGTGATGCCGCGCATCTGCACGCTGGCGGAGGCGTTCGGGTTGTTGCCGTTCACGCGGGTGATGCTGAGGCCGGGCACTTTACCCTGCACCAGGTCCATCGGCGAGCGGGCGGTGCCCGGGTTGAAGTCTTCCGCTTTGATGGAAGTTACGGCGCTGGTGATCTCTTTTCTTTTCAGCGTGCCGTACCCTACTACCACTACGTCTTCCAGCGTTTTGGAAGAAAGCTTCAGCTGAACGTTCAGGGTGGTATTGGCGCCGGCCGTCATGGTCACGGTTTCGTAGCCGATGTAGGAAAATTCAAGCTGCGCTTCGGCGTTGGGCACGGTGATGGAATACGAGCCGTCGGCCACGGTGGAAGTGCCGGTGGTGGTGCCGGTTACCCTGACCGTTACGCCGGGCAGCGGCGTGTTGTCCTTTGCGTCCGTCACCTTTCCCCGGATGGTGATGGATTGTGCATAGGTGAGGGAGGTGGTGAGCAGCATCAGGAAGCTCAGCCAACTCATGCGCATGGAAAACGTGGATCTCATTTTCATTGCAATTGAAATTGGTTTGGTTAAAAAGTGATGACATGGAACGTCCTGCCGCCC
>CBINIO010000421.1:0-4256 GCA_966250725.1 uncultured Chitinophaga sp. | reverse complement strand
AGCATAATACAATATCAGCCAGCCCACCAGCGGGCCGAACAGCAGCACCTGCCCGAGCACGTAGTCCAGCGTATGGCTGTAGTGGTAGCGGTTGGAATTGCGCTCCACGAGGTGGTATTGCAGGGAAGGAAAATCGTGCGTGTACTGCCAGTACAGGTGCGGGCAAAACAGCGCGGTGGTGATCAGCACCGCGATCCAGAAACGGTAAAGCCTGAGCAGCGAAAGGTTGCTGAGCACCGTAAAGAACACCAGCAGCACGCCGTGGTATTTGCTGTAGAACATCAGTGCCATGCTCAATCCCAGCAGCAGCGTATTTTTCCAGCTCTGCGATTCCAGGAAGCCGCGGTAGATATAAAAATAAAGCGCCGCAAAAAAGATCAGCGGCAGATCGGGCACGGCCAGCATGCCGCCGAGCTGCATGGCGCCCATGCCTGCCAGCAGCAGGTAAAACACGCGGTTGTCCTTCTGCGGTATCAGCTTGTCCGTGATCACCAGCGTGCCCAGGTTGAGCCCGACCATCGCCAGCCTTACGCCCAGCTCGTTGTGGAACAGCGCGTAACCGGCTTTTATGAGCAGCGCGATCATGGGCGGATGATCGAAATACCCCCAGTCCAGGTGGCGGGAGTACACCCAATAATACGCCTCATCGTCCATCAGCTGGGTGAACCCGGCCTGGAACAACGCCAGTATGACCCATATGGCCCATACCAGGTTCTTGTATTGGTCTTTGGTAAAAAAGCGGATCATAGTCCGCGAAGTTAGGCAAGTTCCCCCGCAAATTACAGGATCACGAACTTATCCGCGTCTTTCATAAAGGGGAAGCGGGCGCGCAGCTCGGTGAGGTGCTGGCGGGAAAGGGTGTAGGTGAATACGTCCTCGTCGTGCTCCTTGCGGTAAACGATCTCGCCCACGGGATCTATCAGGCTGCTGTCGCCGCTGTGATAGATGTCGTTGCCGTCGTTGCCCACGCGGTTCACGCCGATCACGTAACACTGGTTCTCGATGGCCCGTGCCTGCAAAAGCGCTTTCCAGGGCGTGCTGCGGCGTTCGGGCCAGTTGGCCACGTTGATGAGCACGTCGTAGGCGGGCTCGCCGTTTTCCTGGAGGGTATTGCGGTTCCACACGGGGAATCGCAGGTCGTAACAGATGGAGAGATTTATTTTCCAGCCTTTCACCTGTGCGATGAGGCGTTTGTCGCCGGCGGAGTAATGGTCTTCTTCGCCCGCGAAACCAAAGCGGTGGCGCTTGTCGTAGGCGCCGTACTGCCCGTTGGGAAGCATCCACAGCAGGCGGTTGAAATACTGCCCGTTCTCCTCGATGATGAGGCTGCCGGTGATGATCACGTTCTTCTGCTTCGCTTTCGCCTTCATCCACTGCACGGCGGAGCCGTCCATGGTTTCGGCAAGACGCTCGCTTTGCATGCTGAAACCCGTGCTGAACATTTCAGGCAATACGATCACTTCCGTTCTTTCTTTGATGGAATCGATCTTTTGATCGAACATGGCCAGGTTGGCCGCTTTATCTTCCCAATGCAAATTCGCCTGTACCAGCGAAACCGTTAAATCTGACATATGAACCGGATTACTACAAATCGACCTCAAAATTACGCCGCGGGAACTTAGAAAGTTTTGAATTATTCCCTCTTTAATCCTCTTTTTTTGCGATTTGTTCAATCGCCTCGCGCGCCAGCTCCTGTTCATACCCTTTTTGCAGCAGGTATTGCAGGGTTTTGTACCGGCGTTTGAGATATTGTTCGCCGCGCAGCGATCCGTATTTCCGTTCCGCCAGTTGCAGCAGCGTCTGTTCGTACGCGTCCTGGTCTATCTCCGCCAGCCCTTTGCGGATGCAATATTCCGAGAGCTGCTTTTGTTTCAGCGCCTGCCGTATCTTTTGCCGGCCCCATTGCCGCATCCTGAACTTGCCGCCGGCAAAGGCTTTGGCGTAGCGCTCCTCGTTCAGGAAACCTTCCGTCACCAGGTGGGCGATGGCTTCTTCGGCCTCGTCCCCGTACAGTTTCAGCTCCCGGCACTTTTCCCGCACTTCCATATGGCAGCGCTCCTGGTAGGCGCAGTAATGACGGAGCTTTAATATATCGCTGCTACTCATGGGCTGCAAATAAAAGGGGCTGACCGGATGTTGTTCCCGTCAGCCCCCGTAAAACATTATGCTTATTGCTGGCGTACGATCATCAGTTTGGCGTAGTTCAGCATGATCTTTTTTTCTCCGCCGCCTTTCGGGAACATCACCGTAGCGATGCGGTTGTTGGGAGCGCCTTCGAGGCTGAGTATCTTGCCAAAGCCGAATTTCTGGTGCTCCACGTCCATGCCGGGTTCCATTTCAGCGGGATCGTCCGCCGCGAAATTGGGCGAGGGCGTATGCGTGCTCACCGCGCCGGATGCTGGCCTGGGCGCCGTTCTGGCGGTGGCGGGACCTTGCGGCGGCGCGGCCGTTCTCCGTTTTTCGAACATATTGCCCCAGGAAGCGCCGCCGCCCAGGCTGCCGGAGTTGCGCAATCCGCCGCCCGCGTAGCTGCGGTCGAGGAACTGCTCGGGCACTTCTTCGAGGAAGCGGCTCGGCTCGTTCTGCTGCAGCTGCCCGAAACGGTAGCGGCTGTTGGCGTAAGTGAGGTAGAGGCGGGCTTTGGCGCGGGTAACGGCCACGTAGAACAAACGGCGTTCTTCTTCCAGCTCCTCGCGCGAGTTGATGGACATGCCGCTGGGGAACAGGCTTTCTTCCAGCCCCACGGTGAATACCACGGGGAATTCAAGACCTTTCGCCGCGTGGATGGTCATCAGCTTCACCACGTCGCTGTTCTCGTCGTTGGTATTGTCCGCATCGGTGAGCAGCGTGATCTGCTGCAGGTACACGCCGAGGGATTTGTTGTCCTCCAGTTCCCCGTCCTCGTTCGGCGTTTCGGTAAATTCCTTGATGGAGTTCAGCAGCTCCTGGATGTTCTCGTAACGGGCAAGCCCTTCGGTGGTTTTATCGTTGAACAGCTCTTTGACGATGTTGGTGCTTTTGCCTACCTGCACGGCGATCTCGTACGCGTTGTGTTTTTCGAGCATGATGCGGAAGCTCTGTATCATGGTCACAAAACCGTCGATGGCTTCGAGCGTGCCGGCCCTGAAACCGAATTCCTTCGCTCTTTCCAGCACTTCCCAGAACGTGACGTTCTGATCGTTGGCGTAGATGGACACCTTTTCTATAGTGGTTTTGCCGATGCCGCGCACGGGATAGTTGATGATGCGTTTGATCGCTTCCTCGTCGCGCGAGTTCATGATCACGCGCAGGTACGCGATGAAGTCTTTGATCTCCTTGCGCTGGTAGAACGAAAGACCGCCGTAGATGCGGTAAGGGATCGCCATCCTGCGCAGGCTTTCCTCAAAGGCGCGGCTTTGCGCGTTGGTGCGGTACAGTATGCAGAAGTCGCGGTTGCTGTAATGGTTGCGGAGCTTTTGCTCGGCGATGGTGTCCGCCACCGTCTTGCCTTCCTCGTTGTCCGTATTCGTGCGGATGAGCTTGATCTTTTCGCCTTCCGCATTGTCCGTCCAGAGGTTCTTTTCGATCTGCCCCTTGTTCTTCGCGATCACTTCGTTGGCAACGTTCAGGATGCTTTTGGTGGAGCGGTAGTTCTGCTCCAGCTTCACCACCTTCACATCGTCGTAATCCTTCTCGAACTGCAGGATGTTCTGGATGGTGGCGCCGCGGAAGGAATAGATGCTTTGCGCGTCGTCTCCCACCACGCAGATGTTCTCATGCACCGCGCCCAGCAGCTTCACGATCTCGTACTGCGCGGGGTTGGTATCCTGGTACTCGTCGATCATGATGTACCTGAACTTGTGCTGGTATTTCGCCAGCACGTCCGGGAAACTTCTCAGCAGCACGTACATTTTGTACAGCAGGTCGTCGAAGTCCATAGCGCCGTTCTTGAAGCAGCGTTTGGCGTACATGTCGTAGATCTTGCCGGTGAGCGGGCGGCTGGCGCGCTGGTCTTCCTGCTGGATGTAATAATCCTGCTGGTACGCTTCCGGGCTCATCAGGCTGTTCTTTGCGGCGGAAATACGGTTGTATACGAGGTTGGGCTTGTAATGTTTGTCGTCGAGGTTCAGCTCGTTCACGATGGTCTTTACCACGCTTTTCGCATCGTCCGCATCGTAAATGGTGAAGTCGCTCGGGTAACCCAGCTTGGGCGCATCGCTGCGCAGCAGGCGGGCGAACACGGAGTGGAAAGTGCCGATGTAAAGATTGCGGGCTTC
>CBINIO010000420.1:0-4262 GCA_966250725.1 uncultured Chitinophaga sp. | reverse complement strand
AACCGAAGGTGTTAACACCTCATTTCAGAAAAAACAGAAGGTGTTAACACCCCACTTTCCCTAAAAAAATCAAAAGGTGTTAACACCTCATTTCCCCAAAAAATATCAAACCGAAGGTGTTAACACCTCATTTCAGAAAAAACAGAAGGTGTTAACACCCTACTTTCCCAAAAAAATCAAAAGGTGTTAACACCTCACCTTCTAAGAAATCTCAGGCGCCAATACCCTCACCCGTTCCGCCGCAAAAAACCTCGCCACATCCTCCCAGGTATCATACCGCGTATAATCCTCATAATTCACATTATGCGGCGCGGTGAACAGTAAACGCTCGCCTTCAAAGTACCGCAGGTTCTTATCGTAGTCGTCTATCATGTAATCCGCTTTCACGATCGTTTTCAGTCCGCAGAACACGATGTTCTTCCAGCTGATGAAAGGAAAATGTTCCTTCAGCCAGTCGATCTTTTCAGAAAGGGATTGCGGGAACTCCACCGCCGCCGATACGATGAACACTTCGTAGTCTTCCATCAGCGCGCGGATCACTTCCTGGCTGCCCGGCATCACCGGCGCCGTTCTGAAAAACCCGGGGGTATGCAAAAAATGATGCACGATGCCTTCCTGCGGGAAACCGGTCGTTTCCGGCAGGCCCATCAACTGGTCCTTCGTTACCCGCTCGCCCGTGCGCTCAAAATACCAGTCGCAGTAATGCTGGTTCAAATCCGCCATCACCCCGTCCATGTCAATTGCTATTCTCTTTTTTGCCATATTCTGCTATTTGATGCAAAATTATGCAATATTTATCAATAAACCGATATTAAATCTGCGTTAATTTGCTTAAATTTGCTGGAAATTGCAAGATTATGCTGAAGGAAGAACGCCTCGAGTATATCCTCAAAAAGCTGCAAACCGACCAGAAAGTGCTGCAGACCGAGCTGAGTACCGACCTCCAGGTGTCCGAGGACACCGTGCGCCGCGACCTCGAATCCCTCGCACAAAGCGGTCTGCTGATCAAGGTCCGGGGCGGCGCCATTCCTCATTCACCCAACCCTTATTCCTTCAAGGAACGCATCCACCTGCACCAGGACGATAAGGTGAACATGGCCCGGAAAGCCCTTTCCCTGGTGGAAGACGGCCAGACCATCATTCTCGACGGCGGCACTTCCACCCTTTCGCTGGTAAAGCTTTTCCCCCCGCAATTAAAGCTCACCGTGATCACCAACAGCGTGCCCATCGTGATGCAGCTGGTAGAGCATCCGGGCGTGGACGTGATCTTTACCGGCGGCCGTATTCACAAGGCGTCGCAGGTAGCCGGCGGGCTGGACACGATACAGATGTTTCGGAAAATACGTGCGGACATCGGGTTTCTCGGCGTTTGCAGCCTGCACCCCATACTGGGCGTAACCGGTATGGACCTGGAAGAAGCGGAAGTAAAAAGCACCATCGTGGATTCGTCCAGCCGGATCGTGACCCTGGCCACAGGCGACAAAATGGGCACCGCCGAGCCTTACAAAGTATGCGGCATCACGGATATAGACGTGATCGTGACGGACGACCCGCAACGCCCGTCCCTGGAGGTTTACCGGGAACTCGGCCTGCAGGTGCTATGATTTTTTCTCCACCGCGGGCGCCTGCTTTTCAGGAATATTCCCTTTCGATTCCATTTCCACCTGCTCTATCCAAACGGCATAATCGTTCGGATAAATACGCTCTCCTTTTTTCTGCACGTACTGCCGCGTAAATTCCGCGCCGAAATAAAGAATGGCCGCGGAATAATACACCCATATCAGCAATATCACGATGGAGCCCGCCGCGCCATATGTGCTGCCGATGGTGCTGTTGCCGAGATAAAAACCGATCGCGGATTTGCCGAGCATGAACAATACCGCCGTGGTGATCGCGCCCACCCACACATGCGACCACTTTATCTTCGCGTCCGGCAGCACTTTAAAAATGACGGCGAACAAACCCGCGATCGTCGCGAAAGTGATGCACAAATTCACCACGTACACCACCACCACGGTCACATCCGGGAACACCTCGCGCAGCCGCGACAGCAGCACTTCGATAATGCCATGTATCACCAGGCTCACCACCAGCACAAAACCAAGGCTCACCACCATGGAGAAAGAAAGCAGCCGCGTCAGCAATATTTTGATCAGCCCCTTCCCTTTCCGCGGCTTGGCTTTCAGCCGCCAGATGAGGTTGATAGAGCTTTGTATCTCGGTAAACACGCCCGTAGCGCCGATCACCAGCGTAACGGCGCCGATAAGGGTGGACCATCCGAGATCGGGCGACAATGCTGAATTACGCACGATAGCCTGCACCTGCGTGGCGGCGGCGGGCCCCAGCAGCCCGTTCAGCTCGCCGTAGAGATTGCCTTCCAGCGCATCCTTCCGCAGGAAAATATCGCTGAAGTACAACACGATGATCAGCATGGGCGCAAGGGAAAACACGGTGGAATAAGCCAGCGACGCGCTCAGCTTGAGCACCCTGTCGTCGATGAAATCGGACACTGCGCATTTGAGCAGCTCCCACCATCCTTTCGGGGAAAACGGCTTTTTCATACAACCGGTCACGCAAAAACGAGGCCACGCGAAGGTAAAAACAACTGTTTTGCAAAACACGTTTCACATCACGATCTCTTGCGCACCAAAAAAACAACCGTCCCCAAAAGAGGACGGTTTGTTTCATTCAAATATTCATTCAGGATTTACTAGAAGAAACATTTAGTTCCCCTGTCCGAAAGCAGGGCTGTTTTTATCAAACCATAACCGCTGCGTGCTTAAGGCCGGCACTCCCCTGTCTCCCGGGGTAAAGCCCTGAGCCTGCTGCGCAGCCTCCCAGTTGGCGTTGTTGGTGCCCAGCGGCGGCTCGTCCAGCGGGTAACGGCGCGGGATCGGCTCGTTCCACGCGTTGCGCGGGTAATAGGTGGAATTGTTTTTCGGATAACCCGTTCTCCGCACAAAGGTGAACGCTTCGTTCGCCAGCCGGTAAAAATTCAGGTATTCCTGGATATAAATGCGCTCGAGATCGTTCACCCCGTTGAATTTCACATTGGGATGATCGAGATATGCCTGTATCTGCGCATCGCCGTCGCCCACAAGACCGGTGGTGGAAGCGGCTTCTACGGCGATCTTGTTCATCGTGCGGATGGAGCTGATGATGCCCCTGTTATACCATTCTTCCGCAGTGCCCTTCGTGTCAAACCCGACGCCATAGCCTTTCTGGATAAACTCGGCGATATAAAAAGCCGTTTCCGCCTCGGTGACCATATAATCGAGCATGCTGCCCGTAGCGTTGTTGCCATAACGCGGCGCGAAGAATTTTTTGTTGATGTTGCCGATGAGCTTCCACTTGCTCCAGTCGCTCACGTTAAAGGTGGTTTTATACCAGGCCGCGGTGGCGGGATCGGTGGTCCAGTCTGCCGGGCCGCCCTGGAACCTTACCAGCGGATCGTCCGGGTCGATGAAGGCGGGGAGCGTTTTGCCGTATTTCGCCAGCGTGTCGTTTATAGCTCCCAGGAGATCGTTCGGGCTGAAATAATTGGGCAGCCTCGGGTCGTTGGTGGATTTGAGAAAATTGATGATGGAAGAAGTGCCGAAGCGCGGGCTGCGGTAGTCGATGTCGTTGCCGATCGGGTTCCATTGTGGCCTGCTGTACACAAATTGTGCAATGTCGTTGTCGATCGGGCCGGTGGGGTCTTCCATCACTTCCCTGAATACGCGTTTGGTCACGTTCACGTCCGCGTTCTCGTACCGCACGGCAATGCGCAGCTTGAGCGTGTTGGCGAGCTTGATCCAGTTCGTCCATTCGTTTTTGTAATAAAAGTCCGCGCTGCCGAAGTTCAGCTGACCGGCGGGCGATTCGGAAAGGGAATCGATGGCGTCGGTCAGCTCCGCCAGCCAGGTATCGAACAATACTTTCTGCTCGTCGTACACGGGGCGGAAATTTTCGGTAGTGCGGCCCTGGATGGCTTCGGTGTAAGGCATGGAACCGTTCATGTCCGTGGTTTTGAGCGCATGCACGATGCCGGCGATGTACGTCACGGCGCGTATGTTGCGGTAACGGGGACGGTCGGCCCGCATCTCCACCTGGTTGCGTATTTCCACGAGGTTGGGCAGCACGTTGTTGTACAGCACGCGGTAACGCGCGTTCACGTTCGTGCTCAGCTCGTAGGGATCAGTGGTGAGGTGCTGGCTGAAACGCAGCAGCTGCTCGAGGTTTTCCCACACCCATTCCGATCCCTGGTAGGTCTCGATATTGTC
>CBINIO010000419.1:0-4271 GCA_966250725.1 uncultured Chitinophaga sp. | reverse complement strand
CAGGACACGGCGGTAGCCGAAATGCTGAAAGACTGCGACGCCTATATCGCCACGGGCAGCAATAATTCCGCCCGGTACTTCAATTATTATTTCGCGAAATACCCGCACATCATCCGCCGCAACCGTACTTCCGCCGCCGTGCTTACCGGCGCGGAAACGCCCGCCGAGCTGGAGGCGCTCGCGGACGACGCGATGCTCTACTTCGGCCTGGGATGCCGCAACGTAACAAAAGTGTACGCGCCGGAAGGTTACGACTTCACCCCGCTGCTGACCGCTCTCAAAAAATACGAGCGCCTGGCGGACCACCACAAATACAAGAACAATTACGATTATAACCTCGCTTTGTACCTGCTGAACCTCAGTCCGTACCAAACGAACGGCAGCGTGCTGCTGCATGAGAACGAATCGCTCTTCAGCCCGCTGAGCGTGCTGCATTACGGTTTTTACCGGGATAAAGGCGAGCTGGAATCGCAGCTGCGCGAAAATCCCGACCTGCAATGCCTCGTGGGACAGGGCGCCATTCCCTTCGGCCAGGCGCAATACCCTTCCCTCACGGATTATGCCGACGGCGTGGATACCGCGGCCTTCCTGGCTTCGCTGTAGGGCGCTGCGAACAGATTGTCACCCGAACTTGTTATCTTGACAGGCACTTCCATAATTTTGGCAGTGCCTGAGCCGTTTAATTAAGGAGCATTTAACGGTTAATATAAAAATCTGTTAAATACTTACGTGTTATAACTTACAAACTCCGTTCTCCGTTAAATTTGTAGGAAAGGCATGTAAATTGATCTGTAGTTTTAACGGAAAACTTTATTTCATTTCACCCCTTTTTAAACCGATGCAAATATGAAAATTTCGCAAGTTGCGGCAACCATACTGATCAGCGCGGCCACTGCGTTCGGGAGCATATTTGTGTACAGTAAATATTTCCAGAAGGAAGCCCCTCCGGGGATCTACCAGAACGGATCGGATACTGTTCCTGTAAACTACGCAAGCTACATTCCCGGCAGCACCAATCTTACGCCCCCCACCGATTTTCAGCAGGCGGCCAAGATCGGCATCCCGGGCGTGGTGCATATCAAAACAAAGATCAACCCGAAACAGCTCGGCAACAATCTCCAGAAACGGAGAAGCCTGCTCGAAGAATTTTTCGGGGAAGGGTTTGACGATTACGACCAGCGCAGGTATTACACGCCTCCGCAAATGGCGTCAGGCTCCGGCGTGCTGATCTCCGACGACGGGTACATCGTGACCAACAATCACGTGGTGGACGATGCGGACGAAATTTCCGTCACCCTCAGCAACAACAAATATTACACGGCCACGGTAGTGGGCACCGACCCCAGCACCGACCTGGCCGTTATCAAAATAAAAGCCACCGGCCTCCCCTACGTGCTGTACGGCAATTCCGACGATGTGCAGGTAGGCCAATGGGTGCTGGCGGTGGGATACCCGCTCAACCTCGAAACCACGGTGACGGCGGGTATCGTCAGCGCGAAATCGCGTTCCATCGGCATCAACCGGCGCAACAGCCGCACGGCCATTGAAGCGTTCATCCAAACGGACGCGGCGGTGAACCAGGGCAACAGCGGCGGCGCGCTCATCAATACGGCCGGCGAGCTGATCGGCATCAACTCGGCCATCGCTTCGCCCACCGGCGCTTATGCGGGTTATTCCTACGCGATACCGGTGAACCTGGTGAAAAAAGTGGTGAACGATATCCTGAAATTCGGCAACGTGCAGCGGGCGTATCTCGGCATTGAGTACATGGACCCGAACACCCTGCGCGATAAAGACCTGGAGGATCTCGGCATGACGCGGGACATGGCCGGCATTATGGTGCTGGGCGTACCGTCCAATGGCGCGGCCGCGGCTGCGGGCATTCAAAAAGGAGACATCGTTACCAAAATAAACGGCGTAAATACTTCTTCCATCCCGAGACTGATGGAACAGCTCAGCCGCTACAAACCAGGCGATAAGGTCAGCGTAAGTTTTCTGCGCGACAATAAAGAGCACACCGTGAACACGGTACTGAAGAACCTCGACGGGAACACGGATATCGTAAAGCTGGACGTGCTCGATTACCTGGGGGCTGATTTTGTAACGTTGGACGACGAATTGTCCCAGCGTTGGGGAATTGAAGGCGGGGTAAAGGTAGAGAGCATCAGCAGCGGTCTTATCAAAAAGCAGACGAACATGCAAACCAACTTCGTGATATTAAAAGCCGGCGGCTCGAAAGTGCGAAATGTGAAAGAACTGAAAAATGCGCTGGAGGGCAAAAAGCAGGTGAGGCTGGAAGGGTTTTATCTCCGCGACCGCTACGCCAACATCTACTACTACGATGTGAACCTCGCCGGCACGGCCGAGTTCTGACGCAGTTAGATATTAAAGACATTAACATGTGTTTTCATATAGGTTTTATAGGTTAGGATTAAAGGGCTCCTGTTTCCAGGGGCCCTTTTCGTTTTAAAGCGGAAAAACAAAGGCCCCGGCATAACACCGGGGCCTTATTACGGTCATTATTGCAAAGGCTCGCAAGCATGACCATATATCCTATGAAAACCCTATACTAAATTTAGTATTATATGTAATACAGCCGTCCGGCCAATTGGTAAACGATCAAAAATGGCTCGTTAACGATCATAAAGCTGCGGTGAAAAAATAACCGGCAGGAAAGCGCCGGTTGCAGGAAAGGATCTACAGGTTGATCACGCCTTTGAGCTGGGTGAAGAACTCGTCCTTTTTGCGGGAGGAGATCGGGATGTTCTTCTGGTCGCTCATGATGACGGCGGTGCCTAATCCTTTGATGATCTTGACAATATGGTGGATGTTGATGAGGAAGGATTTGTGCACGCGGTAAAACCCTTTGTCGGAGAGCATTTCCTCGTATTCCTTGAGCGATTTGGATATCAGGTGGGAAACGTTGTTGATCAGCTGGATCTTGGTGTAGCTGTCAAAAGCTTCGCAGTAGATAATGTCTTTCAGATCGATCACGTTATAACCGTCGTTGACGGGGATCACGATCTTGGAAAACGCATTATCATTATTTTTAACATAATCTTTCAGGATGGATGCCAGCTCGTTGAGACGGCCTTTTTTGCTGCGCTTCACTTTTTCCAACGCGTCTTCCACCTCACTCACCTTGATCGGTTTGAGGAGATAGTCCAATGCAGCAAATTTAATCGCCTGCAGCGCATATTCCTGGAAAGCTGTAATAAAGATCACTTCGAAGTTAAGGACAGGGAACATTTCCAGTAACTGAAAACCGTTATGTGGGGGCATCTCAATATCCAGGAACAAAACATCAATAGGGTTATTCTTGATCATTTCCGCGGCCTCATGGATATTTTGTGCTTCGCCTATCACCTTAACATCCTTGCAATAATTTTCCAGAATGTTTCGCAGGATATGTATGTTGCGGACCTCGTCGTCAACAATGGCAGCTTTGATAATACTCATAACATCTTTACAATGGGAATCAGGATTTCAACCAAGGTACCTTCCTTGTTGCCGAATCCAGACTTAAATTTATCAATAATTTCCAACTTTCCAACGCTTCCATTAAAAGATTTAATAATCTGCAGTCTTTCTTTAATAACACTAAGGGCGGTGGATTCGTGTTTGGTGAGCTTGCCGGACTTGATGCTGTTGGCATGTTCCCAACCGATGCCGTCGTCGTCCACTGCGCAATACAGCAGGTCTCCCTGCATGTCCAGCCGCACCAGCAGGTGCCCGCTCCCGTTCTTGGGGGCCAGCCCGTGCTTGATCGCGTTTTCAAGGATCGGCTGTATGAGCATCGGCGGTATGTACACCGTGTATTCCTTCAGGTCCTGGCTTAACTCGAACCTATATACGAAAGAATTGGCGAAACGTATCTTTTCCAGCTCCAGGTACCGGGCGAGAAAAGCGATCTCGTCTTCCAGCGATATGAATGATTTCCGGGAGTTGTTGAGCATCTGGCGCATCAACGTGGCGAAGTCCGCCAGGAAATTGAGCGCCTGCTTCTCTTCTTTTTCCAGGATGAGGTGTTGTACGGAATTGAGGGAATTGAAGATGAAATGCGGGTTCATCTGGTTGGTCAACGCCTTGGCCTCCAGCTCCGCGATGCGCCGGTTATATTCCGTCTTTCGCCGCTCTCCTCCCTTGATGCGCCCTACAATATAGCGGAGCACCAGCACGATCGCCATGAATCCCAGCAGCACGAGTATGCCCCTTGCCCACCATTGCTGGTACCATTGCGGCAGAATGGAAATGGTGAGCGACACCGGCTG
>CBINIO010000418.1:0-4273 GCA_966250725.1 uncultured Chitinophaga sp. | reverse complement strand
CCGTTTGCGGATTGGCGAATCCTGGATGCCGCCAAGCTGGAGGTGTTCAGGATCGTGGCTTTGGGTATCACCGGTTTTGACAATGCGCTTTCCCTGAACAGCATGGAAGAAACCGCCGCATCCTTGCAAAGCATGCGGGATATGCTCACCCGCTACGTCAACGGGAAAGCGGCATTATTAGGAGACCTGGACGCCGCGATCGCGTATCTGCACCATCACCCTGACTTTAATTCCTTCGACCGGGCGGCATTTATTACCCGTTTCGCGAACAAGATCAGCGCCGGAATAGCGCAATTGGAGCAAACTTTACCCGGCCCGAAAATTAAATACAACCGGATGCTGAAGCAGGAAGCAAAAACATTGTTTGATCCCGATGTATTTAATGCTGACGCGTTTTCTCCCGGCCCGGAATTTCATACTACTCCCGCTAAAGTAGCGCTGGGCGAAAAGCTTTTTTATGATGTATCGTTATCCGGCACCGGTACAAGAAGCTGTGCATCCTGCCACCGCCCCGATCTGGCATTTACCGACGGGCTGGCGAAAAACACCGCTATTCATGATCCTGCAAAACGGCTGAAAAGATATGTGCCGACGTTGCTGAATGCCGCGCTGCAGTCTAATTACTTCTATGACATGCGGGCATTGACGCTGGAGGACCAGACGATTGATGTGATCAGTAATAAAGCCGAGATGGATGGCTCGATCGATGCGATCATCAATTATGTTTCGGCGGATAAATTATATCGATCCTTATTCGCAAAGGCATTTCCTGCAACGGCACGGATTCATCCGGAACAGGTTACGAATGCGCTCGCTTCTTATGTGCGCAGTCTTACAAAGCTCAACAGCAGGTTTGATGAATATATGCGGGGGGATGAACGGGCTTTGTCTGCAGAGGAGCTGAAAGGGTTTAATTTGTTTATGGGGAAGGCGAAATGTGCTACCTGTCATTTTATTCCTTTGTTTAACGGGGTTACTCCGCCCAAGTACGTTACGAGTGAAACGGAGGTGTTGGGAGTGCCTGTATCTCTCGCTGATTCCACGCTCGACCCGGATCAGGGTTATTATGATGTGATCGGGACGGAGGCCTTTAAAAATGCGTTCAAGGTGCCTACTGTCCGGAATATTGACAGGACGGCGCCTTATATGCATAATGGGGCGTATCAGACTTTGGAGCAGGTGATGGAGTTTTATAACAGCGGGGGAGGTGCTGGGTTGGGGATAGAGATGCCTAATCAGACGCTTCCGGGGGAAAGGTTGGGGCTTAGTGAGCGGGAGGTGGGGGAGGTTATTGCGTTTATGAGGAGTTTGGAGAGTGGGAGGTAGGGGGCTTTCCTGGAAGCTCGATCGTGGCGATAGATCAGCAAGGACAGCCTCTTGTCAGACCCAGTGAAATGGTGGGTTCAAAATGCGGTCGAATGTTTCACCGGGTGTTTACGAATGCGGTTGTTTTTAGTTGTTCCAGCCATTTGCGAATTGCGAATGCAGGAATCTGTTTTTGAGAGGGAGTCAAAAAGAAAAATCCTTTGAAATGTTTATTGCTAAACAATTCCAAAGGATTCATTAAGTCGGGATGACTGGATTCGAACCAGCGGCCTCTTCGTCCCGAACGAAGCGCGCTACCGGGCTGCGCTACATCCCGAATGGGCTGCAAATTTACTCTTTGCCTTCAAAAATCAAAAATATTTTTTAACAAACCCGCAAACCCACGCCCATCCGGGAAATAACGCCCGCCAAAATTCACTGCTTCACAAACCTCGCCTGCTCCCGGCCAAAACGCACGATATACATCCCCGCACTCAACCCCGAAACATCCACCCGCACCCGTCCCTCCAGATCTCCCTTCACCACTTTCATCACCGCGCCGCTCATATTGAACACCCTGACCTCTTTCCCTTTCTCCGGCAGATCCACGTAAATAAAAGAAGACGCGGGATTGGGAGATACTTTCAAAGAAGCGGAAGACACAGAAGGCGTATTCTTCGCATAGGAAAGCATTGAAGCCTGCACGCCCTGGTCTTCCAGCACCCATTGCTGGTTAGGCGTTCCGGTGGCGCCATTGGCGGCGTAAAGGATCATTTTTGTACCGTCTGCAGTGCTGCTGGCGGGATTGTCGATGATGAGGCCGCTGCTCATCGCGGTGCGGATCAGGTATTTGCCCGATCCGGCGGAAACCAGCTGCCATTGCTGGTTCTGACCGTTAGTGACGGTGTATTGAATGAGCTGCACACCGGAGGTCTGGTCGCTGTTGGCGATGTCGATGGCTTTGTTGCTGTTGCGGTTCACCAGCACATAGTTGCTCCCCTGCGCCACCAGCTTCCATTGCAGGTTGTTGCTACCGCTGCTGGTATATTGCGCGATGTAAGCGAGGTTGGCCGTGCTGCTGTTCTCGATGCCGAGGTATTTCCCGCTATGTACGTTCCTGATCTTGTACCAGTTGCCGGTGATCCCGCCGGAGCCTACGGTGAAGGTGGTGGTCCTGGCGGCGGACACTCCCCCGAAAATGTCCGTGATGGTTACGCGGGCGGTGTAGGTGCCGGCGGACAGATTGCCGCTGATCACGGTGCTGCGCTTCTGCGGGAGAGTTTCGGCGGAAGAGCCCACGACGGTGCCCGAAGCGTTGAGTATCTCGACGGTGGAAGAGAACTGGGGGCTTTTGGTGTTGTTGTTGGTCCAGCTGACGGTGGCGGCGCCGGAGCTGTAGGATGCGCTTACGGTGCTTACTTCACCGGTGGTGACGGTGGGAGCGGAGCCCTGGTTGGTCTGTGCGGGCAGGTCGAGCGTACGGCCTCCGTTGAAAGCGGCGCTGGGCGTTACGTTGCCGCCGTGCTCCATAAAATAGGCGTCTTCGCCGGAGTCGAAGCCGGCGTTGAAGGCCCAGTCGTAAATACCGTTGCGGTTGGCGTCGTTGGCGTTGCAGCTGAAATACCGGCTGGTGGATTTTTGCCAAACGCCCGCGTCCGTGCGGTTCCAGCAGTCCTTGAAATAGGCTTTGCGTACGAAACGCCCGTCAAATCGGGGATCGCTGCCATGCCAGTTTTCAAGAAAGGCGCCCGACCCCGATCCGAGAAAGGTGGCGCGTGTGGGAATGGCCAGGGTGGACGTATGAAACCATTGACTGGTGCTGAGGTTCTGCACAAAGGTGCCGATGAACAGTTCGCCGTTCAGCTTCCAGGCCCTGATCACAAAGTTGTACCAGGTGTTGAGCGTCCAGTTGTAGGGATTGATGGTTTTGGCGCCATCGCCTTCCCCGCCAAAGCGGCTGTAGATGGTGCCGGGGCCCAGATAGGCCTGTCTTGCGAATACGCCGCCCGCCGTATTGGGGTCCCATTGGGAGGCGATCAGGATTTTGGAGGAACCGGACGAGCTGTCCGGCGTGTGCTGCAGCCCCGCATAGCCGCCCGCCCAGTTGAATACGGAGAAGTACGACGTGTAGGCGGTTTGCGTGATCTTTACTTTCATCATTTTTAACGACGCGTCCGCGGGAAAACTGAATACCAGGTGCTGTGAAGGGGCGGCATTGCTGGTTTGGGCCTTAAGACCGGATGCCGGGTAAAGGCAAATCAGGGCCATGGCCATCAAGAGTAGCTGAAAAATACGCATTGGGTTGATTTTGGCAGGTAAACAAATTACACGTTAGCTTATCACTCGTACCGTCAAGCTACCAATTCAGACTGCTAATGGCATTGCATGCGTCTTTAATATGACATTCGCGTGTCAGGGAAGTATTGCTCGCAGGGGGAAACAGGGGCTTTTTGCAACAGGAAGGTGACAAAAGGAGCAGGAAAAACGGGCGGCTTTGGGAATTTCACCCCCGCCCCGGCGGCTCCAGGAATTTCAAATTCCTCCTGATCCCCGCATACTTGCTCCGCTTCAGCGGCGATTTCGCAAATATCCGCCGGAACTCTTCCTCCGTCATTTCCTCCCACTGCGCGGTCGTGAAATTCAATACTTCGGGAATAGGGGCAAACTCCGTATTGGCGCGGGAAAAGCGGTTCCATGGGCATACGTCCTGGCAAATGTCGCAGCCGAACATCCAGTTCTCGAACCGGCCCTGCATTTCAGAAGGAATGAGCAGGTCTTTCAGCTCGATCGTATAATACGAGATACAACGGCTCCCATCCACCACGGTGGGCGATACCAGCGCGCCGGTAGGACAGGCGTCCAGGCAGCGCGTGCAGGAGCCGCAATAATCGGCCGCGGGGCCGTCGTACACCAGCGGGATGTCGACGATCAGCGTGGCGATAAAGAAAAAGCTCCCGGCCTGCTTGTG
>CBINIO010000417.1:0-4276 GCA_966250725.1 uncultured Chitinophaga sp. | reverse complement strand
TTTGCAGTATAATACGGCCACAATTTTTGCAGGCCGGGCTATCTGTTGCCGTTGCCGCCGCCACGGTTACCGTTGCGTCCGCCGCCAATGGGGCCGCCCCATCCGCGGGTTTTCTCCTGGTTTTCCTTGTACTTCTTGAATTGCTCTTCCGTCAATACGCTCTTCACCTTTTCGTCCCTTTCATTGCCCATCTTCCGGAAAGCTTCGCGGTCCATACGGTTGCCGCCGGCCTGCGCTTCTTCGCGCATCTTTTGCATGTCTTTGTAGAACCTGGTGTACACGGTGTCCAGCTTCACCGCCTGGTCATTGTTCAGCTGCAGCTGCTTGGTCAGGCGCTCCACGGTCATTTTCGCGCGTTCTTCGGGCGTACGGCGCTGGCCGTTTCCACCGCCCTGCTGGGCAAAAGCGGCTACATTCACTGCCAGCATAAACGCCAGCGCGAACAGGAACTGTTTCTTCATGTTGTGATTGTTTAAGGGTCTGAGGTTGTTGTATATTAAATGCTCATGGTCTTTTTTTCAGGCTGTCTTCTTTCGGAGGGCTCTTCCTGAAATTGTTCATTCTTTTCATCACATATTGCACTACTGAATCGAATCTCGGTAATTGCTCGGGCGTACAAAGCCCCCGCACGTCGCGGAAGTGCCGGAAGGTAAGCATGTCCACCACCACCTGTTTCGCGCCGATGGAATCGGCCGCCGCCGTAAGCACCGAGTCCGGTATCGAGTCTTCCTTCAGCATTACGTAGAAGTCGTCGCGGGCGGTCCGCAGGTCCCCGAAAGAGGCCTTGAGACGTTCCCAATGCTGCTCTTTCAGCTGTTTGTATTGGTCCAGCTGCGATTTGCTGAAGCCTACTTCCTTTTCCAGCAGCTGCATTACCTGTCCCCGTCTTGAGCCGCCTTCCCTGGAAGGCTGGGGCGGTCTTTTCCATACAAAGAAAAACAGGAGTAAGAAGTTCGTCAGCAGCAGGATGATCACTAAAACGCCCAGCACTTTATTTCGTGCGAATGCTTCCCTCATTATGGTTCCGGTTTTTCTAGCTCATAAAAACTGGAGATGCCCAGCTGGTAATCATCTTCCAGGAATGCCTGCTGCAGGGCGGCCTGCTCCTGCCTTTCTACGGTGGGCAGGTTGAGGGCGAACATGATGCCGTTAACGGCCAGGATCAGCGCCAGTGCCGTAAATGCTACGGACGGGCGGGCGATCACGCTGATGAAGCGCTCCCAGGCGTCTGCCGGCGCGGTACGCCCCAGCCGGGCCTGAAGACGGGTAAAAAAGAAATCCCCCGGCTCCGCCCGCTGCACTCCGTCGAGGCTGCCGAGCGTCCTGTTTATTTCCTGTTCTATGTCTCGTCTCGCTTTCATAATCGCTATATTTTATTTAGACGATAATTATGCTGAATACTTGTATTCAATCCTGATTTCTGTAATAATCTTCCAGCTGGTCCCGCAGGTTCTGTTTGGCGCGGTGCAGCAAACCTTCCACGGCTGACACCGAAGCGTCCATGATGCCTGCTATCTCCTTGGAACTCAAGCCTTCCAGCTTGTTGAGCACAAAAGCGGCCTTCTGGCTGTCCGGCAACCGGGCAACGGCCTTAAAAAGCAGCTGCGCCCTTTCCTTGTTGGCCAGCGCCACCCCCGGATGGTGAAATTCCGGCGGGTCTATCACGAGCTCGTTATTGGCCCCGAAAAGACTGTATACTTTCCCCCAGCGCTTTTTCCGCGTCTTTTTACGCAGAAAATCAAGGCATTTGGTGACCGTGATGCGGTACAGCCAGGTGGATATCTGCGATTCCCCTTTAAAGGTCCCGATGGACTCGTACACCTGCATGAACACTTCCTGCGACACATCTTCCGCATCCGCCTCGTTCTGCAGGATGCCGAGCGCGGTGTTATACACCATGCCCTTCCACTGAGCCACGAGTTCTTTAAAGGCAGCTTCGCTGCCCTGTTTCAGCTGTGCAATGATATCCGTCAAGCTACTTGCATATAGGTGTTAAAACGGTAACTAAAAGTCCCTGCGCATTCCCCCGCCGCCGGGCATCCTGCCACCGCCCGGAGGGCCGCCCCCGCCATCGCGGTTCCAGCGGCGCCGTTCGCCGCCGCCTTCGGGTACGTTCAGCTTACCGAAATTTTTCAACCGGTAAGTAAATGTAAGCATAAAATACTGGGTAAGCACGGAGTTCTGCTGGTCCACGATGTCAAGCCCGTTCACCGTGCGGTGGATGCTCCGGTTCTGCTTCAGCAGGTCGAATACGGACAAACGCAGCTCGCCCCGCTGATCTTTCAGGAACTTTTTGCCCACGCTGGCGTTCCAGAGCACGAAACGCTGGTCGTAGCCGTCTCCCAGCCCGTGGGTGAAGGTATAGTTGATCTCGTTCTGCAGCACGAACCCGCTTTTGGACAGCAGGTTCACGCTCGCGCTGGCGTTGTGGGTGGAATAATTGCTGTTGTTCTCGGGCTGGATGGTATTGTTCACGATGTTGAACACCGCGTTGTAAGACAGGTTGAAGTCGACGTACTCGCTGATGTTGCTGCTCAGCCCCGCGCCCAGGTTGTAATTGTAATTGTGCGTAAAGCCCTGCAGCGAGTTGGTCACGCCGGGTATCTTGCTGTAACCCACGCCCGTGCTGAGGTTCAGGTTGGATTTGATGAACTTCACCGGCATGGCCCACGTGATACCGGTGCGGCCGGAGAAATAACCGTCCAGGTTCACGGGTTTTGACAGCCTGCCGCCTACCTTCAGCGTGTCCACCGGCGTAAGCAGGGAGTCTTTGCCGTTGGTGGGCGTATAGATCGCGTTGGCGATGTAGTTGCTGTTGGTCTGCAGGTTCAGGTTCACGAACAGGTTCTGCCCGTTCTGCGTATTGGTGTAGTTATAGCGGCCAAACACACCATGACCGAACTGCGGGTTCAGGTTCGGGTTACCGATGGACACGTTGGTAAGGCCGGAATAGATATACACATCCTGCAGCTGGTCGATGTCCGGCTGCTCGGTGCTGGCTCGGTAAAACACGCGGAGGCGGCTGTATTCGCCGAGCTTGTACATCACCATGGCGATGGGCAGTATGTTCTGGTAGCTCTGCGTGGCGTAGTTCTTTGTCGGGTATTCCCTTTTGGTCTCCATTTCGGCGTACTGGTAGTTCAGCCCTACCATGAACATGCCGTCGCGGTTGCCGCGGCGGAAGCTGAGGCCGGCGGATTGCGTATTGTAATTGTTGGAGAACATGTTGGACTGCTCGGGATCGAGAATACTGTAATCCTTGCCGGCATAATCGAACTGGTAGGCCCGGCGGTCAGAGCTGTTGGTGGACCAGCTGGGACGGTAGTTGATCTGCAGCTGTCCCATTTTGCCGACCGGTTCGGTATAGGCCAGGTTCACGTTCAGGCTTTTGCCGTCGCTGAGCGGCCGTACGCGCTGGCGCAGCGAGTCGTTGGAAAGCGGGTTGGAAGGATAATCGAGGTCGCTGTTGGTGAAACTTTCACCGCTGCGGTCGTTGATCCTGGCGCCGAGGCCCAGCGTGATGGTGCGTCCTCTTTTGGCAAAAGCGTGCCGGAAGGTCAGGTTCGTGTTCAGGTTGTAACCGGAGTTGTCGCTGGTGGTGTTGCGCAGGTTCGTGCTCACCAGCGTGTCCACCATAAAGGTGTTGCCGATGGAATTGGAGAACCGGTCGTTCTTCTGGAAGCTAAGGTTCGGCTCGAATATGATCTCGTTGCTGGAATCTATTTTATATTCCAGCCTTACGTTAAAGCGGTGGTTGTAGTTGTGGCTGCCGCTGAGCGCGGTATCGTTCTCCAGCTGCACCCCTTTCTGGAACTGCGTTTGCGTACGCGTGATCTCGTCGTTTACGCTGTTGGAGTTGTTAAAGAAATAGCTGCCGTTGAAGGTTATTTTTTTGCCCCAGTTGTCGTTGAAGTTAAGACCGATGGAATTGGTCTTGTTCAGCCCGCTCTGGCCGCCGGTGAGAAAGTTCCCACCACCGCCGCCGCCGCGCCCTCCACGGCCGCCTCTTCCGCCGCCACGGCCGGAGGCCGCGCTTTGCACGCCCAGCAGGTCCTGCGAGGAGAAGTTCTGCTGGTTGACGTTATTGGCCATGCCTAATATGGTGATCCGTTTGTTGTCCTTAAAGAAGTTGACGCTGCCGCCGGCGGAATACCGCTGATCGGTGCCGTAACCGGCGTACATCTTGCCGAAGTGGGCGTTCTTCATTTCCGCGCGGGTGACGATATTGATGGCTTTTACGGCGTTGCCGTCGTCAAAGCCGGTAAAGCGCGACTGG
>CBINIO010000416.1:0-4295 GCA_966250725.1 uncultured Chitinophaga sp. | reverse complement strand
CGGTGCTCAATGCGGTCGATATTTATTGTCTTCCTTCCCTCTGGGAAGGTTTCCCGATAGGCGTGCTGGAAGCGATGGCGATGGGCAAAACAGTGATCGCCAGCGACGTGGACGGCACCCGGGAAGCGGTGGCACACGCGGTGAACGGCTGGCTGATCGACCCCGAAGCCCCGCATGGCCTGTCTGACGCTATCGTTCATCTCGCAAAGGACAAAAATCTCCGGGCCTCCCTGCAGCAGGCTGCAGTGGAAACCATCCGGTCAACCTATAATGTATCCGGCATGACACGCCAGATAGAAAATGTATACCAACAGCTTTACCAAAAAGCACAGTAACAGTTTTATGGCACATAAAGAAATCACCTACGAATACGAAAGGGTCGCGGACATCAAGCGCCTCAAGTTCATCGAAGCAAACCTTCAGAAAGAAATTCCCGCCGGCGGCCGCGTGCTGGACGTTGGCTGCGGCAACGGCGTGATCAGCCGGCACCTGGGCCAGTTCGGGTACCATGTGCTCGGTATCGACATCAGCGAAAAAACGATCGCGACCGCGAGGTCAAAAAATACGCTGCCGAACGTGCGGTTCGAGTCCATCAGCGCGGAAGAGCTGACGGCGCAGGGCGAAAGGTACGACGCGGTGATCTGCAGCGAAGTGCTCGAGCATCTCGATCATCCTGAAAATTTACTGAAGGTAATTCATGCTTCCCTCAAAGACGGCGGCTTGCTGGTGGTAACGGTGCCCAACGGTGCGGGCCCCCGCGAGCTCTGCGTTACCCGCCCCATGCTGAAAGCCAGGAACAATCCCGGGTTGTGGAAATTCATCAACAAGGTAAAAAGCGCGCTCGGGTTTAAAGGCACCACCGTTCAGTCCGCCGCCGATAACCTCGACCATGTGCAGTTCTTTACCCGTAAAGACCTCGTGGAGATCGCGGATGAAAACGATTACAGGATCATCAAGTTCGCAAAGACCAACTTTGTGGAAGACGTGTTCCCGTTCTCGCTGCTGACCAAAAGGATCAAATTCCTCCAGAAGTTCGACTGCATGGTGGCGGAAATGCTTCCCGTCAGCTTCACGGGAGGGTTTAATACGCTATGGAAAAAGAAATAGTGCTTGCCTTATCTATAGTTTTGAAAAAAGGGATTGCCGTGCTGCAATCCCTTTTTCTTACATATTGCCGATCAGTTCCCGGTCTATCAGGTCCAGCAGGCCGGGGTCCTTATCCATGTCGAATTTCCGGGCAAACAGCAGGGGGCTTGCCGCCATCGCCGGAAGGTCTTCGGCTGACAGCATCTTGGGATGCTCCTTTCCTTCGGACCAGTCGATATAATGCAGGTCGTAACCCGTTACTTCGTTTTTGTATTTGCTGTTCATCAGTATCGTCTGGAATATAAATTCGTCCGGTCCCCAGGTGAGCTTGAAATAACGGCTGATGGCGGGGTGCCGTTCCATATGATCGAGTATGAAGTACGCGCAGTCTTCCGTAAGCGTCCACCACTGCGATCCCGAATAGATCTTCATGCGCAGGGGCGGTTTCCGGGCGGGGAGCAGCTTTGTCATCAGGTCCGCCAGCTTGAACTTGCCGGGAAAAGTAAGGTCTACGAGGTGGTAGTTATTTACTTTCGACATCATCATTGCCAGCTCCGTTTCGGGGATAATGCCGATATATTGTTTGGTGGAAGGCCGGCTGAGGAAACGGAATATTTCCTCCGCCGTTTTGATCGGGTAGTCCTGCCCGCTCAGCATCGTGATGTAATTATAGGACATGCCGCTGTTCCTGATCTGCCGCATGCAGTCGAACGTGGCTTCCACCATGCCGTACCCCGCCCATTTGATATCGGTCCGGGGAAGTACCGTAAAAACGCCGGGGAGATTTAATGCCTGCTTCCATTCATCGAGGTTGCATTTCGCGTCGATATGCACGTAACAGTCGATGCCCGGATGCGCGATTCTCCGGAGCAATCTTTCCAGCTGTGCCGGGTTGCGGTGCGTAAGTATGATAAAAGCGATCTTCATGTCCGGTTATCTGAACTTTAAAAAACGTTGGCCGAGCTGCATTACTTCCCTCCATCCGTAAACCATTATCTCCTTAAATTTCACGGTGGTATGTTTTTTCATGATGAAATAACCATACGCTACCGCGAAGACGATATGCAGGAAACCCGCCACGGCCACGGATATGATGTCGGGGAATATCCATACCAGCAATATAGCGAACGCCACGTTTAAAATCAGCTTGAGGATGTTTTTGTACAGGTTGACCTTGGGAAGGTTGATCATGTCGAGGGTGACGCCGTTGAAGCGGTCCAGCGGCCAGAGAATGGCCGTGACCAGCGTAATTCTCACCACGGTGGACGCCGCCAGGTAGTCTTTGTCCGCAAGCAGCAGTATCAGCGGTTCGGTAAATATCATCATGCCGATAATGAACGGTATGATGAGGATCGTGACAGTGCCGGTATATTTGCTGAACGCGTCGGATATGCCTTTCTGGTCGTTCCGGTTGGCCGCCGCCGAAATGGTGGGCTGCGCGGTAGCCACAAAGCTGCGGAGCAGTATCTCTATCACTTCTATGAATTTTTGAGGGAGGGCGAACAACGCCACCATTTCGCTGCCGAGCATGAACCGGATGATCAGGTTGTTGCTGTAACTGATCAGGGAGGAGGAGATCATGCTGCCGATAACGAGCCGGCCGAAATGATACAGTTCCTTCGCCTGCTGCCTGGTGCGGAACACGAGGTTCCTGATGCCCGTCCACCTGTTGAGCAGGCAGTAAATGCTGGACGTAGCCATGGACGCGGCGTAAGCGTACAGAACATTGGGCAGGCTGACGTACCCGGAGATCCATAAAATACCGAGAAAAACAAGGAACGATCCGTTTTGCGCGATACGCACGTGAACGATCTTGTTGAACCCGTTATCCGCCTGCAATATCCAGGTGGCGAAGTTCATCGGCAGCGACAAAAGCGTGAGTATGCCCAGCCAGGGGATAAAGAAATGCCAGGTGTCGTCGACATACGGATAAGCGGCCACATACGCTACCCCGGACAGCGCCACGTAACCGCCGGTCAGCAGCAGCGATAAATGCCAGGCGGCGCCGGCGACGCGGCGGGTAGTTTCCTCATCGGCGCCCGAATAGAACTTGATAAGACCCGATTGCAGTAACCCTGTCCTGATCTGGTCCAGCAAATTATAAGTGTTGGTAAAGATGACCCATTCGCCGAAACTGTCCAGCGGCAGGATCCTTACCAGTATGGCAAACGAAAGAAGGTTAAAAAACGCGGAAACGACGTTCCCCGTAAGGGACAAGATCTGTTTGTTTCGAAAGGCAGCCAGGAGCCCGGACATTGTGTGTTTTTATTAATAATAATGTAAAACTGTATGTTCTAAGTGCCGGTTTCCGAAGGGATTACGATTAAAATTCTGTGTAAAAAGGGGTGAATCAGCCGGCAAGTTATAAATTATTTACAAAATAACCTCCTGAAAAAAAATATGAAAATAAATAAGTTACTATCAATCAGCCCTATAACTCATCTAAAATTAAATAATTTATTATTTCCGGTAATATACATATATATTTTTTTCTATTTGTTTCCAAAAAATGCTTTTTATTTGTAGTGTTTAACTATTGCGCAGGTTGGAATCGTGGGGAGGATCCTTTTCTGAAACCATTTTCAGCTTAGAAAATCCATATATAAGAAAAACCTTTCGAGTGAGAAATTTATTACCTAAGAAGCAAGCCTTCCGCTGTTTGCTATATTTATGCCTTATTTCCACCGGTTACGGTGTACATGCGCAAACGCAGGTGCCCAGGACCATTCCCGCTCCCTATACCATCAATAACATTGCGGGCTATTATGAGGCTTTACCGGTAGATTATACTACCAGCGGCAAAAATCACCCTTTGATCATTTTTCTCCACGGCGTGGGGGAGCTGGCCGGTAAAAACGCGACGGCCCCGACCTCGTCCGTAACGAATAACGGTCCCCCGCGGCTGATCAGGGACGGTCAGTTCCCCCAGTACGTTACCAGCAACGGCGTTAAATATTCCTTTATCGTGATCTCGCCGCAGTTTAAGGAATGGCCGGGATCGGCGGACGTATTCAAGCTGCTGGATTATCTCAAAACGATCTACCGCATCGATCTCAACAGGGTATATGTTACCGGTTTGAGCATGGGCGGCGGCGTAACCTGGGGCGCTTTGTCCGAGAACGTGGAGACCGCCAAGCAGGTGGCCGCGTCCATCGTGGTTTGCGGCGCCTGGGACCCTTCCGGCGTAAGCCAGCTCCCGGCGAATATCG
>CBINIO010000415.1:0-4313 GCA_966250725.1 uncultured Chitinophaga sp. | reverse complement strand
CGGCAGGGTAATGCCCAGCTCCGGCCCGATCACATGCACGATGCCCTGGTAGGGATGGCCGAGACCGTACAGCTCCACGCCGAACTCGGCGGTGTTTTTGGTGAGCATTTCCACCTGCTTGCGGCTCAGCGCCTCTTTGATGGGAAGGTGCTGGTCGATGGTGGGTACGTTATGGTCCGCCGTGGCGCGCGTTTTCCCCGGCCTGAATACCGGGATGTTCCGCTTGCGCAGCCCGTCAAAAGCCTGCGGGCTGGTCACTTCATGGATAAAATGGGTGTTGATGTACACCGCGTCCGGGAAACCCGGTTTGGCGGCTACGATATGACTGTCCCAGATTTTGTCAAATAATGTTTTCCCCATAATTTCTTCCTAAATTTGCTTTCCTGCCTGTTTATACCTTCAAATCTAATTGACACAATTAAACCGCAGATCGTTAAATTTGTCATTATTACGATTCGCAAAGGCTGCATAAGTCATTTAACCTATTAAGAACCAATAATTTACAATTCCGTAGCAACGATGTCCAACACGCAGAACGATGCCTTATTCATATTAATAAAAACGCTAACAAAAGCCGAAAAAAGGAATTTCCAGCTCGCATTTAACCGGGACAATACCAAGGAGGACGTGCTTTTCATCCAGCTGTTCAACGCGCTGGACAAAATGAAGGAATATGACGAGGAGCAGGTGCTGAAGCGCGTTCCGGACATTAAAAAGCAGCAGCTGAGCAACGTAAAGGCCCACCTGTACAAACATCTGCTTACCACCTTACGGCTGTTATACAAAACCAAGGACCCGCTCATCGACCTGCGCGAGCAGCTGGACTATGCCCGCGTGCTGTACAACAAGGGGCTGTACAACCAGAGCCTGAAGATCCTCGCCAAATCGAAAGTGAGCGCCCGCGAACAGGAGGAAGTGATGCTGTATTTCGAGATCGTGGAATTCGAGAAGCTGATCGAGGGCCGGCATATTACGCGCAGCCTTCACAACCGCGCCGAAGAGCTGAGCGACGAAAGCCGCGTCATCAACGAGCAGCTCAACAACGTGAGCAAGCTGAGCACGCTGGCGCTGCGCATGTACGGCATGTACCTCCGGCTGGGGCATGCGCGCGACGAAAAAGACTCGATCATGCTCAAGAGCTTTTTCGACACCAACCTGCCGCCCGTGCCGCAGGGCAATATGAGCTTTTACGAACGCACTTACCTGTACCAGGCGTATTGCTGGTATTACTATATCCTGCAGGATTTCGTGATGTATTACCGGTATACGCAGAAGTGGGTGGACCTGTTCGCCGAATACCCTTCGCTGCGCGACATGGACGTGGACCTGTACATCAAAGCGATGCACAACCTGCTCACGGCGCATTTCCATACGATGAACCACGAGAAGTTCATCGAAGTGCTGGCCGAAATGGAGGCGTTCATTATCGACAAAGCGGAAAGCCTGAACGAGAACACGCGCACTTCCGCGTTCGTATACCTGTATACCGGCAAGATCAACCGGCACTTCCTCGACGGCACTTTTTCAGAAGGGCTGAAGCTGGTGGGCGAAGTGGAATGCCAGATATCGGAGCACCAGCTGACGGTGGACCAGCACCGCGTGCTCGTGTTCTATTACAAGATCGCCTGCCTCTACTTCGGCAGCGGCGACAACAACAACGCCATCGTATATCTCAACAAGATCATCCACCTGCGCATCGGCAACCTGCGGGCGGACATCCAGTGCTTCGCGCGCATCCTTCACCTCATCGCGCATTACGAGCTGGAAAATTACAGCCTGGTGGAATACCTTATCAAATCCGTCTACCATTTCATCGCCAAGAACAAAGACCTTAGCCAGGTGATGGAAGAGATACTGAAGTTCCTCCGCAAGAACATGTACGCCAACCCCAAGGCGCTGCGCACCGCGTTCAAAGAGCTGAAAGCGCGGCTGGAAGTGATCGCGAAAAACCCCTACGAACGGAGGAGCTACCTGTACCTGGACATCGTGAGCTGGCTGGAAAGCAAGATAGACGGCATTCCCGTGCAGGACGTGATCCGGAAGAAGTTCCTCAATAAAGTGCCGAGGATATAATTTCCTGTTTTTCAGGCCAAATTCCGCCACACATTTCGGGTAGGTTAATACGTGCCAGTTTTCCAACACATTTTGCTTTTTCTTCATACCAAATACCTGCATTTAGTTGTGGATAGCGTGAATTGCGCGCCCCTGCTATCTTCCCAAAATGTTCACAATCTTTATCCACACCTGTGGGCAACTTATATGTATGAGGGGGTGCTTTGATCAATATATTTGCAACAGTTCTTGACGTCGTTGTGCTGGCTTCATACGTTTCGGAAACGTGTAGAATTAATAGGGAATCGTGTGGAATTCACGAGCAGACGCGCTACTGTGATCCCCTATATGCCGGATGCTTCTAAAAATGCCACTGTCCTCATAAAAAAGGATGGGAAGGCCCGCCCGGCAAGGGAAAGCCAGGAGACCTGCCAGTTCAACGTATTTGTCAAAACCTTCGCGAAATAAGGTTATGGCGAGCCCGACCCCAGGATGAAACACTTCCTCACCGGATAACGCTCCACCGTCCCCCTTATGTAACGAAACAACCGCCGCTTAACTGGTAGTTAACCGTATAAAAATTTTTATGAGTAACGAGAATGAAATTTTATTGAAAGACAACAAGGACCGTTTCGTGCTCCTTCCTATCAATTATCCTGCGATCTGGGAACAATACAAACGTCATGAAGCCAGCTTCTGGACGGCCGAAGAGCTGGACCTCAGCTCCGACCTGGCGGACTGGGCGAAGCTGAACGACGGCGAACGCCACTTCATTACGCATGTGCTCGCATTCTTCGCGGCCTCCGACGGCATCGTGAACGAGAACCTGGCGGTGAACTTCATGAGCGAAGTGCAGATACCCGAAGCGCGCTGCTTTTACGGCTTCCAGATCATGATGGAAAACATCCACTCCGAAACTTACGCCCTGCTGATCGATACTTATGTGAAAGACCCGGTGGAGAAAGACCGTCTTTTCCACGCCATCGAAACCATACCGGCCGTGAAAAAGAAAGCCGAATGGGCGCTCCGCTGGATCGAGAACGGCACTTTCGCGCAGCGCCTCGTGGCTTTTGCCGCGGTGGAAGGCATTTTCTTCAGCGGCAGCTTCTGCTCCATTTTCTGGCTGAAAAAACGCGGTCTCATGCCCGGTCTTACCTTTTCCAATGAATTGATCAGCCGCGACGAAGGGCTGCACTGCGAATTTGCCTGCCTGCTGTACAGCATGCTCAACGGCAAGCTGAGCGAAAAAGAAGTGCATGAGATCATCGGCGACGCCGTGTCCATCGAAAAGGAATTTATCACCGAAGCGCTGCCCGCCGCCCTGATCGGCATGAACGCGGACCTGATGAAACAGTACATCGAGTTCGTGGCGGACCGCTGGCTGCAGGCGCTGGGCTGCAGCAAAATGTTCAACAGCGCCAACCCCTTCGACTTCATGGAAATGATCTCGCTGCAGGGCAAAACCAACTTCTTCGAAAAACGCGTGGGCGACTACCAGAAGTCCGGCGTAATGGGCAGCAAGGAAGCGCAGACCTTCAGCCTCGACGAAGACTTTTAACCAGACAATTATTACCCGGTATATATTTATTCACCCAGTTAAATTCATCACACTATGTTCGTTATAAAAAGAGACGGAAGAAAGGAATCTGTCAAATTTGACAAGATCACGGCAAGGGTAGAGAAACTGTGTTACGGATTGGCGCCTGAATATGTAGATTCAATCGACGTAGCGAAGAAAGTGATACAGGGGCTGTACGACGGCGTTACCACCACCGAGCTGGACAACCTGGCCGCGGAGACCGCCGCTTCCCTGACGACCAAGCACCCGGACTATGCGCAGCTCGCTTCCCGCATCGCGGTGAGCAACCTGCATAAAAATACCATCAAGTCGTTTTCCAAAACGATGAAAAAGCTGTACGAGTACATCGATCCGAAAACCGGCAAACCCGCCGGCCTGCTGAGCGACGAAGTATGGGAAGTGATCAGGAAAAACGCGGAAATACTCGACTCTACCATCATTTACGACCGCGACTTCGCGTTCGATTATTTTGGTTTCAAAACGCTGGAACGCTCTTACCTGCTGAAAGTGGACGGCAAGATCGCCGAACGCCCGCAGCATATGTTCATGCGCGTGGCCGTCGGCATTCACAAGGACGATATCGAGTCCGCCATCAAAACCTACAACCTGATGAGCGAACGCTGGTTCACCCACGCCACGCCCACCCTCTTCAACGCAGGCACGCCCAAACCGCAGATGAGCA
>CBINIO010000414.1:0-4315 GCA_966250725.1 uncultured Chitinophaga sp. | reverse complement strand
CCATACCAACATCTCCGCTTACCACCCTTCTTTCGAAGGTGGCGTATACGCTATTGGGTTCCCTGTCTTTAGATATCTCTCCCGACGACCTCGTATTTGATAGCGCCGTTAACCATGCCCGCTATCGCACCATGATCCCCCTCATGGGTTTTTTCCGGAACCGGAACAGTTTCATCAATTTATTGCATCACAATTTTCAATTTTAACAAGTTGGAAAATAAAGATATCATCGTACGGGCAGCTACTGCCGACGATAAGCATTATGCCAAAACCATCACCGATGAGATGGAGGCTTCTGCTAAAGCCCGCGGGACCGGCATCGCCAAACGTTCCCCGGAATACGTGCAGCTGAAAATGGAGGAAGGCAAGGCGGTGATCGCGCTGACCAAAGGCGGCGAGTGGGTCGGTTTTTGTTATATCGAAGCCTGGGGGCATGAAAAATTCGTCGCCAACTCGGGCCTCATCGTGAACCCGGCCTTCAGGGGCCACGGCGTTGCGAAGGCCATCAAGGAAAAGATATTCGAGCTGAGCCGGAAAAAATACCCGGAGGCAAAGATATTCGGTCTTACCACCGGGCTGGCCGTCATGAAAATTAACTCGGATCTTGGGTATGAACCCGTAACTTACAGCGAGCTGACCGACGACGAGGAGTTCTGGAAAGGCTGCCGCAGCTGTGTGAACTTCGACGTGCTGACGAGCAAGAACAGGACGAACTGTCTTTGCACCGCCATGCTCTACGACCCGCTTGAAAAATTGAAAGAAGCGGAGGAAAAGGCCATGGCCGAAAGGAACAAGCTGGTGGTGACCCATGCGGGCAACATGCAGCAGGAGAAAAAGAAACGCAAGTTCAAAGGCAATTTTTCGCTGTTTGAAAGATGGGTGCGTTACAAAAAATACGTGCTGCTGAAAGCGACCCGGAAAAACGGCGGCAGCGGCGCTGCAGGCGCAGGGAAGAAGCGGTTCTTCTTTGGATGGTTGTATTAATTGAATAAAAAAGACAAATACGAACAAATGAAACCGGCTTTTTGCCGGTTCCATCTGACAACTTAAAAAGACAAACAATAACTGATGAAAAAAGTTGTACTGGGATTCAGCGGAGGACTTGATACATCGTACTGTGTAAAATACCTGTCCGAAGAAAAAGGTTATGAAGTGCATTCCGTGATCGTAAATACGGGCGGTTTTACTGCGGAAGAACTGCAGGAGATCGAGAAACGCGCCTACAGTCTGGGTGTGAAAAGTCACAAGACAGTAGATGCGGTTCGCTCTTATTACGATAAAGTGATCCGGTACCTCGTTTTCGGCAATGTGCTGAAGAACAACACTTATCCCTTAAGCGTAAGCGCCGAGCGCATGAGCCAGGCCCTCGCCATCGCCGAATACGTGAAGGAAGTGGGCGCGGACGCCGTAGCGCACGGTTCCACCGGCGCGGGCAACGACCAGGTGCGGTTCGACATGATCTTTCACATCATGATCCCCGGCGTGGAGATCATCACCCCCATCCGCGACCTCAAGCTGAGCCGCGAGGAAGAGATCGCGTACCTGCAATCCAAAGGCGTGCATGTGAACTTTGAAAAGGCCATGTACTCCATCAACAAAGGCATCTGGGGCACCTCCGTGGGCGGTAAGGAAACGCTGACCTCCAACGGCATGCTGCCCGAACAGGCATGGCCTACCCAACTGACCAAAAACGAACCCGAGCAGGTAGAGCTGACCTTCGAAAAAGGCGAGCTGCTCGGCGTCAACGATAAAAAATTCACGCATCCCGCCGAGGCGATCATTTACCTGCAGGGCATCGCAGGCGCGTTCGCCATCGGCCGCGACATTCACGTGGGCGACACCATCATCGGCATCAAAGGCCGCGTGGGCTTCGAAGCCGCCGCTCCCATGGTGATACTCAAAGCGCATCACGCGCTGGAAAAACATGTGCTCACCAAATGGCAGCTGAGCTGGAAAGACCAGCTGGCGCAGTTCTACGGCAACTGGATGCACGAAGGCCAGATACTCGACCCGGTGATGCGCGACATCGAAGCGTTCCTGCAGCACAGCCAGCAGAACGTGACCGGCAAAGTATCCGTAACCCTGATGCCTTACCGCTTCCAGGTGACGGGCATCACCTCCGCGTACGACCTCATGAGCAGCAAATTCGGCAAATACGGGGAAATGAACTCCGGCTGGAGCGGCGAGGACGTGAGAGGTTTCAGCAAGATCTTCGGCAACCAGACCATGATCTGGCACCAGGTGAACGAAGAGAACAAAAAATAAACCGGGCAGTTGCGCCTGATCATACAAAACAGCAAATGAAACCGGGCGGTCGCAAGGTTCCATTTGACATATAAAATCATCTCGGGCAATGAAAAAATTCAAGGCAGGCATTATCGGCGGGGCAGGTTATGGCGGCGGGGAAGCCATCCGGCTTTTACTGCATCATCCTGATGTGGAACTGGTGTTCGTACACAGCCGCAGCAACGCGGGCAACCCGCTTTACGCGGTGCATGCGGACCTGCTGGGCGATACGGAGCTGGTATTCACCAGCGAGATCGACAACAGCGTGGACGTGATCTTTCTTTGCCTTGGCCACGGCGAAGCCAGGAAGTTCCTCGAAGCCACGGATATTGCGGACAGCGTGCACATCATCGATCTCAGCCAGGATTTCAGGCTTGGCGAAACGGTGAAAGGCCGCGAGTTCGTATACGGCCTGCCCGAGCTGAACAGGGACGCGATCAAAAAAGCGCACAACATCGCCAATCCCGGTTGTTTTGCCACCGCCATCCAGCTGGGGCTGCTGCCGCTTGCGAAAGCGGGGCTGCTCACCGACGTGCATACCACCGGCATCACCGGCTCCACCGGCGCGGGGCAAAGCCTTTCCGCCACCTCGCACTTCACATGGAGAGCCAATAATATTTCCACCTACAAGGTGCTCACGCACCAGCACCTGAAGGAGATCCGACGAACGTTGCAGGGCCTCCAGCCTGCGTTTTCAGGAGAGCTCAACTTCGTGCCCGTACGCGGCGATTATCCGCGCGGCATCTGGATCACTTCGTACCTCAATTCCGGTCTGTCGCTCGAAGAAGCATACGACCTGTTCACCTCGTTCTATGAAGGCCATCCCTTCACGCATGTGAGCAAAAAGCAGATCGATCTCAAACAGGTAGTGAACACCAACAAAGTGCTGATACAGCTTGAAAAAGTGGACGGCAAGCTGGTGATCCACTCCATCGAGGACAACCTGGTGAAAGGCGCATCCGGGCAAGCCGTGCAGAATATGAACCTGGTGCTGGGACTGGAGGAAACAGCGGGGTTGAAGCTCAAATCCATCGTGTTTTAATCATGCTTGCCGCAAGGCAAGGATTCAACCGGCCCGGGGGAAGCCATCTGCCCGAAGCGCGGATCGCCTCCGGCCCGGAAAAATAACAGAGAAGATCGGCATGAAATGCAAATCTTATCTGGCCCAAAACAATAACAAATGAAATTATTCGACGTATACCCGGTAAACGATATCACCATCACCAAAGCCGAAGGCTCCACCGTATGGGACGATAAAGGCCAGCAATACCTTGACCTTTACGGCGGCCACGCCGTTATTTCCATCGGCCACACCCACCCGCACTACGTACAGCGGCTCACCGACCAGCTCGGCAAGGTTGGCTTCTATTCCAACTCCATCCACATCCCGCTGCAGGCGCAGCTCGCGGAAAAGCTCGGTAAAATTTCCGGCAAGGAAGATTACCAGCTGTTCCTCTGCAACTCCGGCGCGGAAGCGAACGAGAACGCGCTCAAGCTCGCGTCTTTCCATAACGGCAAAAAGAAGATCATCGCTTTCAGGAAAGCGTTCCACGGCCGTACGTCGCTGGCGGTAGCCGCAACGGACAACCCGAAGATCGTGGCGCCGGTGAACGAAACGGACAACGTGGTGTTCCTGCCCTGGGAAGACCAGGCAGCGCTGGAAGCCGCTTTTAAACAGCACGAAGTTTCCTCCGTGATCATCGAAGGCATACAGGGCGTTGGCGGCATCAACGTGGCTTCGCCCGCGTTCCTGCAAAAGATCAGGACGCTTTGCGACCAGCACAACGCCGCCTTTATCGCGGATTCCGTGCAGTGCGGTTATGGCAGGAGCGGAAAATTTTTCAGTCATGACCATGCCGGCGTAAACGCGGACATCTACTCCATCGCCAAAGGCATGGGCAACGGTTTCCCCATCGGCGGCATCATCATCTCGCCAAAGTTCAAACCCGCGTACGGTATGCTGGGCACCACTTTCGGCGGCAATCACCTCGCCTGCGCGGCCGCTTTGGCCGTGCTGGAAGTGATCGAA
>CBINIO010000413.1:0-4318 GCA_966250725.1 uncultured Chitinophaga sp. | reverse complement strand
TCCACCATGTACCTGCCGGGCCAGAGCGGCGTAAAGCTCGCGTTGCCGGTGCTGTCCGTGTACAATTCCTTCCCCCAGCCGTTCGGCGCGAACACCTTTACTTCCTGCTCCGCGGCGGGTTTGAGGTCCATCAGCGCCTGTAGGCTGATGCTTTCGTTCACTTTATGCGAGGCTTTCGGCGCAACGAACACGCTCACGCCGTTGGTATTGGTTTCGGGGCTGGCTTCGCCTTTGCCCACCAGCACCGTGGCGCTGGAATGATAGTCCAGGCGGCTGCCGTGATACACGTCTTTTACGATGTGTTTCATCACCACGGTGTACACGCCTTCGATAGCCGGTGTAAAGAACGCCTTGTAGTGGTCCGTGCCGGGCGCGGAGGTCAGCGGTATCTCTTTTTTGTCAGGGGTAATGAGGGTGAGGGTGTATGATTTGGTGTCGGAAAACCATTTGTCCAGCGGGGAAATATCCTTATCGGCAAATTCTCCCCAGTAAACGCGCACTTCCTGGGCCTGTCCTTTTTTGCCGGTGGGGCTCGTCTCGATCCAGAGGGCGTGGGCGAACACCTGGGCGCATGCCAGGGTAAAAAAGGTTATCATCCATAATGATCTGTAAAGCATAACGATAGTTTTGTGGGCGTGAAATTATTTCCCGCCGCCCGCCCCGCCTAATCAGATCGGTAATATCATTTGCGCAAAGCGGAAAATTTCATTGGCAGGCTATTTGCACGGCAAATTGTGAATATTGCATAATTTAGTGATAATGATGTTCGTTATACCTCGTATATCATGTTAAATTCGCCCTCCATGAAACGGATCCTTTATTTGCTCGTATTTTTTCTGCCCGTAGCCGCCAGCGCACAAAAACTTTCAGAATCGGCCGTGGAGGACATTTCCGCCAAAATGGCCGCCCGGTTCCTGAAGCTGAACGATCCCGCCCTGGTATTCGTGACCGAACAGATGAGCAGGACCGGTTCAGGCGGGCTGGAAGTGGACAAAACCATGCAGGACCTCAAAAAAGACCCTGCCGCGCTCGACGCCGCGCTCAAATTCCTCTATCAGTACAGCGACTGCAACCGGCAGACCCTCATCGCCAACCTCCGCGCGATGGACGTCAGCTCCGGCAACGTATACCCGATCACCACCTACATCGTGAATAAGAACAAAAGCGAAAGCAAGGCCCTCGTCGAAGAAAAGGCCGAGCTGTACCGCATCGGCGCCATCCCGAAACAGATATCCGTGATGGTGGCCCCGCCCGAGAACCAGACGGTGGCTTCCGGCACGCCGCTTCAGGGCGCTCCCCCCGCCGGCGCTACCGGCGTAACGCCCGCAGCTGAAGCCGCCGCCGATACCCGCAACTGGGACGTGCGCAGCGTGTTCGCCATGGAAAAACCCGACCAGCTTCAGGAACTCTACGGTAAAGAGAACGTGGTGCTCCGCGACGTCAACGACTTCGACGGCAACGACGCCGGCAAAGCCTGGGTAGTGTACCCGGATACCCAGAACGAAATGGAAGTAGTGTTCTACAACGACTCCACCAAATCCGTGACCTTCGGTAAAGAGCACAGCAAATGGCGCTCGCCCTTTGGCATCAAACCCGGCGACCCCATCGAAAAAGTGACGAAGGTAAACGGCAAAGGCTTCCGCGTGAACGGTTTTGAATGGACGAACGGCGGCACCGTGGAAAGCTGGGAAGGCGGCGCCATGGACAACAAAGGCGTCATGATCCTGTTCCGCGCCATCAACACCGGCGATCCCAAGCTCTACGACAAGTTCACGGGAGAAACGGAATTCAGCTCCGACAATTCATCGCTGAAAAAGCTGGGCGTGGTGGTAGACAAGGTGATGTTCAGGACCTACCAGTGATCATTTTCCCATCCACTTTTTGAACTCCGTTACCCGCTCGCGGCTCACGAGCGCCTCCTTGCTTTCCGAAGGCTTCAGCCCCAGTATGAGGCGATTGCCGAAATAGTCGTCGATCTTCTCGATGCTGCGGATAGATACAAAAAAGGAACGGCTGATACGGAAGAACTGCTCGGGATCGAGCATCGCGTCCAGCTCGTCCATCGTATAGTCGATCACGAATTTCTGGTTGTCGAACGTTTTGAAGAAGTTCAGCCGGCCGTCGCAAAAGAAATAGGCGATGTCGCTCACGTCTACGGACACCAGCTTGCGCCCGTGCTTTACGAGGAAACGTTTGCGGTAGGCCGGCGGCTGTAATTTGCCCTGCAGCTCTTTCAGCAGGCTGTCCACATGCCGCGAATCGCCAAAGGCGGGGCTGCCGCTGTAACGGTTCCTGATCTCGCGGTATTTGTGCAGCGCGGCCTGCAGCTCATCTTTCTGCACCGGCTTCAGCAGGTAATCGATACTGTTCACCTTAAATGCTTTCAGCGCATATTCGTCATAGCTGGTGGTGAACACTACCGGGCTTTTTACTTCCGTCAGCTGGAAGATCTCGAAGCTCTGCCCGTCCGCCAGCTCGATGTCCATCAGGATCAGGTCGGGCTGCTCGTTGCCCTGCAGCCATTCCACCGCCCCGGCGATACTGTCCGCCGTGCCTACCACTTTGCAGGTGGCGTCTACCGCCAGCAGCGTTTTCTGCAATTTTTTCACTGCCAGCTCTTCGTCTTCCACGATAAAAATATTCATACACAAAACATTTAAGGTCAGATGTGACCGGCTATCAGGGGCAAGGTGACCACGAACCGCCCGGCTTCTTCCCGCACGTCCATGTCGTGCCGCCGCAGCAGCTTGTACTTGTCCCGTATATTCTGCAGGCCGATGCCGGTCGATTCGGTGGCCTGCTTCTTTTTCGCAAGATTGTTCCGCACTTCGAGGTAACCGTTTCCGGTGGACACGATGGACACGGCCATCGGCTGCTGGCGGCTCACCACGTTGTGCTTCACCGCGTTTTCCACGAGCAGTTGCAGGCTCAGCGCGGGAAGCTCGTAATAAAGATACATGGGGTCTATCTGCACGTCCATGCTAAACCCTTCGCCATGGCGGGTTTTCAGCAGCTGGTAATAACTCTGTATAAAATTCACTTCCTTTTCCACCGTACTCATGCCGTTCTCGTTATTGCGCAGCAGGTAACGGTACACTTTGCTCAGCTCGTCGAGAAAGGTTTCGGCCTGCGTTTTGTCTTCGGAGATCAGCGAAGACAGCGTATTAAAACAGTTGAAGAGAAAATGCGGGTTCACTTTCAGCTTGAGGTTCTCGAATTCCTGCTGCAAATGCATTTCTTCGAGCAGCTCCATTTCCCGGGCCGTTTCCTTGTATTTGTCGATGATGTACACCACTTCCCAGAGCGTTTCGAACACGATGTTCACGGCCAGGCCGATGAGATAGCCGTAGGTAAGGTCGTCGCGGCGGAGATGGTAACCGAGGATGTGAAAATAATGAAAGATAAAAAAGATGAAGATCACGGAAGGCGTCATGATCAGCAGGTTCACGGCGGCTTTCATCAGCACGCGTTTTTTCGTCTGGTTGAGGCCGGGGAAAGTGCGCACGGTGAAGTTGTAATACATTTCATGCGCCAGCCAGGAAAAAATACCGACAAGATAGATCAGCGGCACGGCAACCGCCCACACCTGCCAGTCCGAGAACATCCGGCTGCCGTACATGATATAATTGTACGCCAGGCTGATAAACGGCATGGAGAGAATAAAGCTCCAGAAATGGATCTTATGTACCACCGGCATTTTCATATGGACAAAGTTGTACCGTCAAACAATGGCAGGGTGATGGAGCGGTGCTCCCCGTCCTCGCTGATGCGCACGGGCGGCGCGTTCAGCAGCTTGTATTTGTTCAGCAGGTTGTCCAGCCCCTCTTCCACCTGCAAATGCTGCATCACCGTTTTTTCGAACACGGAATGCGTGATCACGATCTCGTGGGCGGTGGTGGCTTCTATCAGGATCATCAGCGGATTTTTTTTGCTGATGGCGTTAGTGTAGATGATGTTTTCGAGGATCACCTGCATGCTCAGCGGCGGGATGCCGTGGCGCTGCAGGGCTGGGTCGATATTGACGGAAGCCGCAATCGCTGCGCCGAAGCGCTGTTCGGTAAGATAAAGATAGGAGCGCGCGAACTTCAGCTCTTCCGCCAGCGGCACCAGCAGCTCGTCGTCGTTGCGCAGCAGGTAGCGGTGCACGCGGCTCATTTCGTCGAGAAAACGTTCGGCCTTGTCCCCGTTCTCACCGATCAGGCCGGAAAGGGTGTTGAAGCAGTTAAAAAGGAAATGCGGGTTGATCTGTCCTTTCAGCCCCAGCAGCTTGCTCCGCTGGTAGGCGTTCTTCAGCTTTTCCGTTTCGGCCAGCGAGTTT
>CBINIO010000412.1:0-4358 GCA_966250725.1 uncultured Chitinophaga sp. | reverse complement strand
TTTCCATTCTTTTGCCATGATACGCGCGGTGGAGCGGGCGCGTTTTGCCGGGCTTGAAATGATGAGCTCGGGCACGACACCCCGGGAGAGCAGCCTGGTGGCCATTTCCGGGGCGTTCTGCTTCCCGCGTTTGTTCAGCGGGCGGTCAAAATCGTCCATTTCCGGATCGTTCCAGCTGGACTTGGCATGACGGATCAACAGTAATGTTTTCATACACATTGTAAACAATTGAGTATAAACACTATCCTAAAATACGCCTTTTTCGCGGGAGCGAAAAAAACAAGCCCGATTTAAAATAAAATTAACACTGCGCCGGAGGATCAGTACCCGCGTTCGTTCTTGCCTTCCATGTAGTTCATGAACGCCTTGTTCACCACGCGGTTACCGCCGGGAGTGGGGTAATTGCCGGTAAAGTACCAGTCGCCGAGGTTGTTCGGGCAGCTGGCGTGCAGGCTTTCGATGTTCTGGTAGATCACTTCCACTTTGGCCTTGATGTCCACGGGGGTGATGATCTGGGCGATCTTCGCGGAGATCTCTTCGGGGGTGAAGGGTTTGTAGATGTTCTTCACCACGTTCTGCGCATGGAGCGTATTGGTCCTTTCCAGCTCTTTACAGAGGCCGTAAGCCTCCTGTAATATGTATTCCTTGCCCTGCTCGCGCAGCAGCGCAATGGCGGCCTGGAAGGCGACAAATTCGCCCATCTTGCTCATGTCTATACCGTAGCAGTCCGGGTAGCGTATCTGCGGTGCGGAGCTCATGACGATGATGCGTTTGGGGCCCAGGCGGTCCAGCATTTTGATGATGCTTTCGCGCAGGGTGGTGCCGCGTACGATGGAGTCGTCAATCACCACCAGCGTATCGGTGCCGGGTTTCACGGTGCCGTACGTGATGTCGTACACGTGCTGCACCATTTCGTTGCGGCTGGAATCTTCGGTGATGAAGGTGCGCATCTTCACGTCCTTGATGGCGATCTTGTCGATGCGCACGCGGCGGTTCACCATTTCGGAGAGCTTTTCTTCATCGAAGTCCTTGCCCCAGCTCATGATCCTTTCCACCTTGATGCGGTTCAGGTAGTCCTCCAGCCCTTTGATGAGGCCGTAGAAAGCTACTTCGGCGGTGTTGGGGATGAAGGAGAAGATGGTATTGCGCAGGTCGTTGTCGATCGCTTTGAGCACGGTTTCGGAGAGATGGTAACCGAGGGCGGAGCGTTCCTTGTAGATCTTTTCGTCGTTGCCGCGGGAGAAGTAGATGCGCTCGAAGCTGCAGGCGCGGCGTTCTTTCGCGGGAATGATCTCCTCGATGCTGTATTCGCCGTTTTCCTTTACGATCAGCGCGGTGCCGGGCATCAGCTCCATCACTTCGTTCTCGCCCACGTTGAACGTGGTGCGGATGGCGGCCCTTTCGGAAGCGGCCACGATCACGTCGTCGTTCACGTAATAGTAGGAAGGACGGATGCCGTGCGGGTCGCGGATCACGAAGGAATCGCCGGAACCGATGAGGCCGCATACGTGGTAACCGCCGTCGAACATGCTGAAAGCCTGCTGCAGGATGGATTTCACGTCAAGGCCGTTCTGGCGCACCTCGTCTTCCTTGTTGAGGAAGTGGGCCACTACTTCGAGCATGGCGGCCAGGTCGCTGTTCTTATGGGTTTCGCCGGGCGATACTTTTACGAATTTGAAAAGCTCGTCCACGTTCACCAGGTTGAAATTGCCCGCCATCGTGAGGTTGCGGGCGGGAATGGTGTTGTAGCGCACAAAAGGATGGCAGAGCTCCACGTTGTTGCGGCCCTGGGTGGCGTAGCGGAGGTGGCCCATCAGCAGCTCGCCGAGAAAACGTACATGACCTTTCATGAGGCCGGGGTACTTCGTGATTTCCGGCTGGTATTTTTCTATTTCTGCTATTTCGTCGCGGATCTTGCCGAATACGTCGCCGATGGGTTGGGTCTCGCTGCTGCGTATGCGGTGCATGAAGGGAACGCCTGGTTCGGTGTGCAATTTTACAGTGGCTACTCCAGCGCCGTCCTGCCCACGGTTGTGCTGTTTTTCCATCAGCAGGTAGAGTTTGTTGAGGCCGTAGAAAACCGTTCCGTATTGCTGTTGATAATAAGAGAATGGTTTTCTTAATCTTATGAATGCCAAACCGCATTCATGCTTTATCGCGTCACTCATGCTGTAAAATTGAAGTCGCAAAGTTACGCTTAAATTTCCAAACGGCCCGCGCCTTTAGCATTCCGCTAACAGTGATAGGATTTAGGCATGAAACTGCCGCTAAATAAACATCCCAGGCCTTTGCGGGCCCGGGATGGCAATATCTTTTTTCCAGCGCTTGCGCGGTTACTTGGAGGCAGTGGTCATGGTCGATTTCGCCGTCCACTTCACGATGTTCTCGCACTGCATGTATTCCGGCTCCACGTGCACGTAGAAGGTCGGGATCTTGTCCTGCAGCCATTTGTTGAGCGCCTTCACCTGTTTTTCCTGCAGCGTGCGCTGCTGGATGCGGGAGTAATCGTCGCGAAGGTTCTCGCGGTGAGGCTCCGTGCGGGTTTTCAGGTATACGAGGCGCACGGCTTTCTGGCCGCGCTCGTCGTCGAAAACGAGCGGTTTGGTCACGCCGCCGGGTTTCAGGCTGTCCAGCAGCATCACGATGTCCTTGGTGGAAGGATCGTTGAGCTGGTCGATGGTGATATAGGTGCTGCCCGTGTTCGGGTTCTGCAGCATACCGCCGTTGAATTTCGCCATAGGCTCGTCGCTGTATTTGGTAACGGCTTCGCCGAAGGTCATTTTACGCGAGATGATGTTGGCGCGGATGGTGTCCAGCTTGTTGATGGCGTTGTTGATATCCGCGGTCAGCACGTTCGGTTTGATGAGGATGTGCTGAACGGTCACGTTGTCGCCCGCCCTTTTGATCATTTTGATCAGGTGGTAGCCGAACTGCGATTTCACCGGGCTGGAGATAGCGCCTTCTTTTAAGCGGAACGCGGCCTGCATAAAGGCGGGGTCCCAGTTCTTGTCGTTGCGGTTAAATACGTAAGTGCCGCCGTTCTCCCTCACCGCGGGGTATTCGGAGTACAGGCTGGCGTAGGTGGAAAATTCGCCTTCCTTGTTCTCCACTTTCGTTTTGAATTCGTTCAGGCGGTCGATGGCGTATTTGTCCATTTCGTAGCTGGCTTTGGGAAGTATCACCAGCTGGCCGATCTCCAGCTCCATTTCGTAGAAGGGAAGACTGTCTTTCGGGATGCTTTCGAAATAGTTCTTTACCTCGGTGGGCGTCACTTTCACGGCGTTCACGATCTTGTCGCGCATGGCTTTCGCCAGCATGCTTTCACGGATGGCGTCGCGGAAACGTTCGCGGAGCTGGTAGATGGTGTAACCGGTGATCTCGGTCATTTTCTCGCGGGAGCCGTAACGTTGCTCGGCCCAGCGGATCTGGCTTTCGATACGGCCGTCCACATCGGCTTCGCTGATGGGAAGGCTGTCCCTTTCGGCCTGGAGCACCAGTATCTTCTGCGCGATGATCTGCTCGATCGCCTGGCAGCTGGCGTTCTCCGGCAGGGGCTGCCCCTGGAGGGCCTGCTGCTGCATGTCTACCAGGGCTGATTCGATGTCGGACTGAAGGATAATTTTCTCCCCTACCTTGGACACGATCTTGTCGGCCACCATTTTCTTTTGCTGAGCAAATGCGCCTTGTAAAAGGAGCATTGCGCCAAAGGAGGATATCAGGAATTTTTTCATGGTAACGTTACTGTAATCTCAAAGTAACCAATAATAAATTAGCCGCACAAAGACGGCTAATCTATTTAACAAAAATTTCGGAATTGCGCGGGGCTTTGCGGCCCCGTGCAATCGTATGCTAGAGCGTTCTTTTCACTTCCACTTCTTCGAAGCCTTCCACGATGTCGCCTACTTTCAGGTCGCTGTAGTTTTTGATGGAAAGACCGCATTCCATGCCGGAAACCACTTCTTTCACATCGTCCTTGTAGCGTTTGAGGCTCTGCAGCTCGCCCGTGTGCACCACGATGCCGTCGCGAACGAGGTTGATGCGGGAGTTGCGGAAGAGCTTGCCGTCCAGTACGAAACAGCCTGCCACCGTAACCTTGTCGAACTTGTAGGTTTCGCGGATCTCCACGTTGGCGGTGACCTTCTTCTCGATCTTCGGTTCCAGCATCCCTTCCATCGCGCTTTTCAGCTCGTCGATGGCGTCGTAGATGATGGAGTAGGTCCTGATCTCGATATTCTCTTTCTCTGCCAGGCGTGCCGCGTTCATGGACGGGCGTACCTGGAAGCCGATGATGAGCGCGTCTGAAGCGGTTGCCAGCAGTACGTCGGACTCGGTGATCTGGCCCACGCCTTTCAGCACCA
>CBINIO010000411.1:0-4358 GCA_966250725.1 uncultured Chitinophaga sp. | reverse complement strand
GATTTCGGAAGAAGCCGGGATTATACGGTGTTCGGCGAAAACGGCAATCAGTCATTTACCGTTGAGTTCTGGGCTAAGATCGTCGAGAACGGCCCGCACGACAACAGTATTTTCCTGTCCACATTCTTTTCAAGCGGCGGAGGCCAATGGCGCAACGGCTGGATGATGTACCGCCGTAAATCCGGAAGCGGCATTTACCGGGTTACCTGGGGCGGCATTCTCGCCGACAGCCGCTATGGATTGTGGGAACCATCTTTCACTGCGCCGCAAGACGGTGTATGGCAGCATTTTGTTTTTGTATACAACGATAAAGGGCTGGACGGCGACCCCGCATTGAGAGGAAAACTGTATCTGAACGGGACTCTTGCGGCTACCCAATACAATGACAAATTAAACGAAGTATATAATTCAACGGATTACGACAACTACGATAAGCCGATGACCGGGTTTTGCCGTTGGGTAAATAATGAAAAGATGGAAGAAGGTTTTTCCGGGTACATGAAAAAGATACGCATCTGGAAAGAGGCCAAGGATGATGCTTACGTGCTGTCATCCTACAACGAACAAACCGAAATTACAGGTAAGGAAACGAACCTGGTAGCAGCCTGGGATTTTACCTCAAAGCCTTCCGGCTCCGATAACAAGGTGCTCGACCTGACGGGGAAACATGAAGCGAAAATTGTCGGGACCTATAAATGGGAACCCATTTGATAATTTTATTCAAGCACAGTATGAAACCGGGCGTAATGCAAGGTTCCGTCTACAAATATTAACAGATGAAAATGATAAAACTAATAGCTGGCAGCCGGGTTCCTGCCCGGATCAGGTCATGGATATATCTGATGCTCGTGGCGTGTGCAATGATAAGCTGTACCGATGATAAGGATAAGTTATTTATCACCGATACGAACCTGAGCATCCTGCAAAAACATAAAGCCAGTCTCGAATCATTGCTGGCTAATTCCGCCTATGGAACAGCGCCGGGAACTTATCCCGAAAGCAGCAAGAGCGTTCTCACGGATGCTATTTCAAAACTTGAAACGGCGATCAAAGGGATGGAATCGGGCGGCAGTGTGAGCGAAGGCGAACTGGAGCTGCAGGTGGCCGCTGTAAACCAGGCCATTGATGCCTTTAAGAACAGCCGGTTGTATAATCTCTCGCCCGGTGCGCAGCAATTTGTTGCCGACCTTAAGGCTAAAACGCAGGAGTTTACTTTATTGCTGAACGATGCGGCGAAGTGGGGCAATCACAAAGACCAATACCCCGTTGAAAGCAGGGAGATCCTGCAAAATGCCATAGCCTCCTTATACACATTGGTGGAGAATATTTTATCAGGATCTATAACGAACGTGACGCAGGCCTTGTTCGACGATGCCATGCAGACCGCCGCTGCAGCCATGCAAAAGGTGGAAGATTCGAAATGGAAAGAGGATAATATTATATGGAACCTGTTTGTGGACGGAAATAATGGCGGCTATATCGATTTTGGTTATAGCCCGGACTATGTGAAGTTTGGAGACGCCAATAAACAGGCGTTTACAGTTGAGCTTTGGGTAAACGTAACATCCTATTGCAACGTGCCAGGCCAGGATAACAGCACCTTTTTGTCTACGATGACGCAACAGGACTATTGGAGCGGCTGGAGGGCGCAAGACCGGAAGAAGGGTTTGCAAAGAACAATGGTTGCCCACTGGCAGGACGATGGCCCGTCAAACCCGCAAATATGGGAGCCCGGCTGGAAAAAATCCGATAACTGGACGCTCAATCGCTGGACACATTATGCTTTCCTGTTCAGGGATGAAGGATTGCCCGGTTTTGATACCCCCACCGATGTTAAATGTTATTCAATGATCGACGGCCAGCGGCAGGGGGAGATCATCAGGGTAGGGGAGCGTTGGAGGACCTACATCAGCGACAACAGCGTCAAGTACCAGGTGCATATGACCGGGTTCTGCTCCCTGGATAACAACGGGAACAGGCAGGAGGCTTTCTCCGGCTATATCAAGAAAATAAGGATATGGAAAACGAACCGCACGGAAGAGCAGGTGAGAAATTCTTACCTGGGCGTGGCTACCGATGTGACCGAAAATAACAGCAACCTGGTAGCGGCATGGGATTTCGAGGTACGCGGAAGCAAGCCGACCGGTACTGAGATCACAGATTTGACCGGAAGGCACATCGCCACGCTCAAAGGCGCTTTCAAATGGGTAGAATCAACGGAAGTGCCGCAATAGCCAGGTTTTTCCGGAATGAATGGTTACTTTTGCACCCCGTCGTTAAAACACGGTACCGGTTCGGGACGTAGCGCAGCCCGGTAGCGCACTTGCATGGGGTGCAAGGGGTCGCTAGTTCGAATCTGGTCGTCCCGACAAGCTTTAAAGGTCATCAGCAATGGTGGCCTTTTTTGTTTTTGCGGAAAATGTAGCGTCTTTGAAATAGCTAAGACTTACACTGCACCCTCTTAATCCCAGGCAGCATCTCATCCCGCTGAAATTCCCCTCTTGCTTTGGCGAGCTTCCTCGGATCGGTTTTGTATTTCGTTTCAATTTCGTTCCAAAGGTCTTCCAGCCGTTTATATTCGGCGACCTTGTTCTCCCAGCATTCCCTTTGTTGTGTGGCCCTGGCCATTTGATTCTGCGACACTCTTCCATGGGCGATATCTTCGTCGAGTACGCAAAGTTTGTGCTCCAGTTCCCTTCTTTCAATGGCAAAAGGCATCATCGGGTTGTACATCGCGGCAAGACTGTACATGTCGGCTTCGTTGGACGCCCTTATTTTTCCAAACTGCAGTTTTTGGAGCACTTCTTTTTCTTTTTGCGCGGCTTTGAGCTTATAGGCGGTCCATTCGGCTTTTTTGGAAGCGCAGGGGCCGGAGGCCATGTTTTGCCTGCTCAGTTTTTCTTCCAGTTCGTTTTCCCGTCTCACGACTTCATCCCTGGCAGCGGGAACATTTTCTTCCTCCATTACCAGAAATAAAGCAGTGGAGAAACAAAGCCCGCCCGTGCCGAACTTTTCTATTTCACGAACGGCCATATTAAATTCCGATCCCCTAGTATGCCCCAGCACCAGGTAATAACCCGCATCGGTTTTAATATGCCCGAGCCCATAGGCACCCAAATAGTCCCTCACCGTCAGTTCTTTCGGATAATCGTCGCCGGCAAGGAACAGGCTCGCTTTACCGTCGTCGGTAACGTATTCCCTCGCCTTGATATGCCCGTTCAGGAATTCCCGGAAGCTGCCTTCTTTGAGACGCAGTATTTTCTGGTCCATCACCTCTTCCATCTGGTTGCGGTGGGTATTGCCCGTGATAACATAATGTTTGATAACGGCCGGGCGGCTCGCATGATCTCGTTCTTCCCGGTTGAAATAGCGGAATTCCACGCCTTTTTTTGTAAACAGCATAAACTGGAAACGCGGGTCCAGGATGTCGAAATCGCATTTGCATTGCGCATCGTAAAGCGGCACTGCGCCGGCAAATCCTGATTCGCTGTTGATCACGAAGCAGCAATTGATCACGCGGCCTTGTATTTCGCCGAGGATGAAGAATTTTTTGTCGAAGCAGACCGTCTGTTTCGGCCGTATCGTTTTTTTTCTTTCAGGGTATTGCAGCGACGCCGGGATGAGCTGTGGCGCCGGTCCCTGGCCTGTCCACCAGCTGCCGCTTTTCACGGTATCCTTTTGGGGAATGACCGGCTGTGCAGATACCGCCGCGGAAAACAGCGAAAAAATAAGAGCGTATGATAATGCTTTTTTCATCAGGGTTGTTTTACAAATTCCACTCTGCGGTTTTGCGCCTTGCCTTCGGGGGAATTGTTGTCGGCGACAGGCTGTGACGAGCCCTTGCCGGCCGTGGTCATCCGGCTGCCGTCGATCCCGAAAATCCGGCTGAGATAATTTTTTACCGCTGCGGCGCGCTGTTCCGATAATTTTTGATTGGTTCCCGCATGGCCGGTATTGTCGGTATGCCCGATTATCGTGACTTTCAGTTGCGGGTTTTCTTTCAGTACGCCGGCAATTTCTTTCAATATGCCGTGAGATTCGGAACGGATATCGGCAGACCCGGTGTTGAAGTAGATCCCGGAAGTGGAAAATTTCCCTTCCGTGACCAGCTTATGTCTTGTATCGGGGGCGCCCACGGCAACGCGGATATTGGAGATGAAGAAATATTCACCCGCTTTGCTCTGCCTTGTGCAGAACACGAGCTTGTTATAGTTGCCGTTTTCGGTGAAAGCCTGCGGGAGGTCCCAAAGTTTGGTTTCCCCGGCATAAATGCGCAGCCGCTGTTTTTGCCGCCAGAACGCCATATGCACTTTATGCCTGTTTTTGTTGAACGCTTCCACCGTATTGGTTTTGTTGGT
>CBINIO010000410.1:0-4382 GCA_966250725.1 uncultured Chitinophaga sp. | reverse complement strand
TGGTGTGGCGAGGATCGTGGAGCCTTCCAGTGACGACGCCACCGCTTTCAACGACGAAGCGTATGACGCAGCGACCATGCTGCAGGACAGGCCGCACGGGCCGAACGCCGCCATCGCGCCGGCCGGCATCGTGGTGAACGTATGGTTCTGGCCGTTGGTGCGTTACGTGTACGCGCCGTATTACACCGTGTGGGTATCGCCGTGGAGGTGGTATCATTATCCTTCCTGGTGGGATCCATGGAGCCCGCTGGCATGGGACGTATACCAACCGATCTGCTACCGTTACCGGCCTATGTACGTGGTAGTGCACACGCACCGCGTTTGGCGCGCGCCGCGTATTTACCGCCCGATGCGTGTTACATCGCCGAGCGTGTACCACAGAAACCGCGTGGTGGTGAACAACTACCGCACCAGCTACCGGAACAACCCGGGACGTTACGATCGCGGCACCAGCATGGGCAGGCGTTCATCCGGTCAGTATGACCGCAGCACGACGGTAAGACCGCGGGCGGAACGCAGAACGGCCACTGCAAGGCCGCGTCAGCTGGACAGGGGTTCTTCACCGGCAACGGCGCCGAGACGCGCACCGCAGCTCGAGTATGACCGCGGCTCTTCGCCCGTGACCGCGCCGAGACGTGAGGCAAACCGCCCATCGTCAGCTGACAGGCCGCAGCGCCAGTATAACCGGCGTTCTTCACCGGCCGCCGCGCCGCAGCGGACTTCACCCGTGACCGCGCCGAGGCGTGAGGCCAACCGCCCGTCATCCATTGACAGATCGCCGCGTCAGTACGACCGGCGTTCTTCACCGGCCGCCGCACCGGGGCGTGAAATGAACCGTTCAAGATCGGTGGACAGGCCGCAGCGCCAGTATAACCGAAGCGCTTCACCGGCCGCTGCGCCGAGGCGCGAGATGAACCGCTCAAGATCGGTCGACAGGCCGCAGCGCCAGTTCAACAGAAGCTCTTCGCAGGGTCATGCACCGCAAAGAAGCGCACGGCCGGGCAGAAGCGGGCGTGAACGGTCGTAATTTTATTTTGATCTTTTAGAATTGCAGGAGGAATAGCAGATGCTGTTCCTCTTTTTTTGCGGATAATTTTTGAGATGGAAGTTTCTGCAGCACGAAAAAGAAAACGGTCATTTTCCCAACCCGCCGCAATTGTTTATATTTAAAACATGAGCAGGATACTTCTGGCAGGCGCAACCGGTTATCTTGGGAGCTATATCCTTACACAACTGGTAAAAAACAACCGGCAAACAACCATCATCGTGCGCGACCCGCGGCGGCTTCAAATGCCTGCGGCTGCCATGCAGCAGGTAAGCGTTCTGCAGGCGGAACTGACGCAGCCGCAATCTATCGTTAATTGCTGTGAAGGGATCGATACTGTCATTTCAACGGTAGGCATTACACGACCGCAAAAAGGGCTCACGTATATGGACGTGGATTACCAGGCGAATTACAATTTGCTGCAGGAAGCGCTCAAAAGCGGCGTAAGAAAGTTTATCTACGTCTCTGTTTTTAAAGGCGAGCAGTTAAAGAACGACGTCGCCATTTGTGCCGCGAAAGAACGTTTTGCTGACGCATTAAAATCGTCCGGGCTGCAATACTGCATCATTCGCCCGACGGGATATTTTTCCGATATGGGGGCATTTTTTGATCTCGCAAGAAAAGGAAGGGTTTACCTGTTTGCCCACGGCTCGGCAAAGATCAATCCAATCAGCGGGCAGGACCTTGCCATCGCCTGTGTGGCGGCGATTGACCAGGAAGCCCCGGAGATCAATATCGGCGGACCGCAGACGATGACCCTTACCCAAATAGCGCTGACGGCTTTTGCCGTATTGCAGAAAAAACCAAAGATCACTTACATCCCGGAATGGGTGCGAAAAACGGTGCTATGGCTGGCGCGCATTTTTATGTCCGCATCGGCATTCGGCCCGATCGAGTTGTTCATGAAGGCAACCATCACAGATATGAACGCGCCCGAATATGGTGACGATACACTGGAGGCATACTTCAAAACGCTTCGGTAAAATTTGGCAAAATGACCGCGAGCGTGCGGGCTGCAAGATATTTACTTCCAGGCGCCCATTAATCTTCTCAGCACGATGATCTCGCCGGTATGATAGCTGGTGTGGTCCGCTATCAGCATTGCTTCCCTCAGCAGGTTCTGCCCGCTTCCATGCGGGAACGGCGTGAAAAGGTCGGCTCCCGGCGCTTCCAGCAGTTCGATGAACGTTTTGCGATCCTTCGCGATCTGCGCGATGCTTTCTTTCCACGCGGCTGCATTTTCAGGGGCCTGTTCTTTGGGCCAGTAACCTTCCGGCCATTTCGGTGATTCGTAGTTGGTATCCCGTGAAAATTCCAATATATCCTGCTGCGTGATGCGGATGTGCTCTACCAGCTGCCAGATGCTGTAGGGCATGCCTTCCGGGACCTGTCCCTGCAGTTTGGCGGGGAGGTCTTTTATTGCTTGTTCGAATGTAGCATGGGCGTGGCCGCCGTTCAGGAGTTCTTTCAGGTTTTTGATGATGGAGGGGAGGTGATTCATGATTTTGTTTTTCCGGGGGTTTTGAGGGCAAAAATTGTACCGGTGGAGGGTGCAGGATAATCAAATGCATTACAATCTCAGGATTCAAGATTATTAATAAAGACAGCTTTCAAAGCGTCTGCCTGTAAGGCCGTCTCCAGCATGTTGAGGAAGAAAGAATTATCTAACTTTTGATCGAAGGAAATTGTTGTTTGCATTTTTTCTTAAATTATAATCAGTATCCTCAACGAAACTCAATATTCCAGTATTTCCCGCACACAATCCGTCACTTTCTCCGCCGTCGGCAGCATCGCTTTTTCCAAACCGGTATTCATCGGAACAGCCGGCAGGTCCATGGCGCCGAGCGTGTACACGGGCGCGTCCAGCCAGCGGAAACAGGCTTTGGAAATCCTTGCGGCCAGCGATTCGGCGAACGAATTGCTGAGTTGTTCTTCCGTGAGCACGAGACATTTTCCCAGCCTGCGAACGGACGAAAAAACCAGATCCTCATCGAGCGGGAAAAGGGTGCGCAGGTCGATGATCTCCACCCGGCCGGGGAACTTCGCGGCAGCGGCTTTTGCCCAGTGTACGCCCATGCCGTAGGTTATGATGGTCAAACCCTCGCCGGCCTGCAATACCGTGTGCGCTTTTCCAAGCGGCAGGATGTAATCGGCGGAAGGCTCGATGGTCATGGCTTCCTGCGTGCCGGGCACTTTGCTCCAGTACAGGCCTTTATGTTCGAGCATCACCACCGGGTTGGGATCAAGAAAGGCGGCTTTCATCAAACCTTTCAGATCGGCCGCGTTGGAAGGGTAACAGATCTTGATGCCTTTGACGGTGAGCAGCGTGCTTTCCACGCTGCCGGAATGATATGGCCCGCCGCCGCCATAAGCGCCGATGGGAATGCGGATGAGCGTTTGTACGGGGAATTTGCCCATCGACAGATAACAGCTTTTTGAAATTTCGGTGACCAGCTGGTTGAAGCCGGGGTAGATATAATCCGCGAACTGCACTTCCACGATGGGTTTTACACCGGTAGCGCATAAGCCTGCGGTGCTGCCGATGATGTACGCTTCCTGGATGGCGGTGTTGAACACGCGGTGATCGCCGAACTTCGCGGCGAGGGTGGCGGCTTCGCGGAAAACGCCGCCCAGCCTGCGGCCTACGTCCTGCCCGAAAAGGATGGATTCCGGATGCGCCTGCATGATCTCTTCGATGGCATGCAGCGCCGCGTCCACCATCACTACTTTGCTGCCGCCGGAAGGCGTGCGTGTGCCGGATTCCGCCGTAACGGGCGTGGGTGCGAACACATGCTCTTTTACGCTGGAAGGCGCCGGGTCGGCGCTGTTTACGGCTTCGTCGAACGCTTCGTTCACCGCGGCGATAACTTCTTCTTCTATGAGCCGCAGGTCGGATGCATCGGCCAGCAAATGTTTCAGCTGCGGCAGAGGATCGCGGGAAAGATGTTTTTCGTAATCTTCTTCGGAACGGTACCATTCCTTTCGCACACCTGAGGTATGATGACCGAGCAGCGGCGTTGCCGCATGCACCAGCACGGGTTTTCGCTCGGTGCGCACATAACGGATGGCCGATCCCATGGCGTGATAGCTGGCTTCGAAATTGCTGCCGTCCACCCGGATGCGCTCCAGGCCTTTAAAACCGGCGGCGTATTCGTAAGCGTCCATCACGCGGGCTTCTTCCGCGCTCACGGAAATGCCCCATTCATTGTCCTGCACCAGGTAGATGATCGGCAATTGCTTCAACACTGCAAACTGGAAAGCCTCGCTTACTTCACCTTCTGTAACGGATGCATCTCCTAAGGAACAGATGACTACCGGCCTTTCTTCAACAGGTAAT